>JBHELN010000119.1:0-2922 GCA_046263115.1 Pseudonocardiaceae bacterium
GGGGTAGGCGATCTCGACATGGTTGGTATCGCGGTGCGTGTCGCATCCAATGACTGCATCGACGACTTCTGGGAGCATGGCCACTGGCCGGTAGTCCTTCCTGGGCACGGTCAAGGTCGGCACCGGCCTGGGCACCCTTGCGTTTCAGTTCGGCCGTAGCCAACGCCATCTCGTCGCGCACCAGGGCGGAAACCTGGGTAGACAACCGCTCCACCAGCTCTCCGACCGAGGCGTCGGCAGGGCTCGGCTGTCCCTGTTCGCGCATCGTCATTTCTGTCCTCCTTCGTCATCCGCTTCTGACGTGGACATACCCGGCATCGCGCCGGTTTACCCGTGCCGCCGCTCACCTATCGTGTGCAGTGGTCGCCTCGTCCGGTCTCGCACAGAATGGCTTTTCGCGCCCAGCGCACAGCGCCCACAACGAGGTGGCAGATGTCCGGTTCCGCTGAGGATCCCCAGCAGCGATTGGCGCGCAACGTCAACGACCTGCTTCAAGAGCTGCGGGTCGCGCAGGCCGGTGTGCAGATCTTGTTCGGATTCCTGCTCTCCATCGTTTTCACCTATCCGTATCAGCGGGCCACTGCGCTGCAACACGGAGCGCATCTGGTCGCAGTGCTGTTCGCGGTGATGTCGGTGGCCTTGCTCACCGCACCGGCGGCGTGGCATCGACTGCTGTTCCGGCAAGGACAGCGAGCGGAGATTTTGCGGGTGTCGAACGTGTTCGCCATTGCTGGGTTGGCAAGTCTGGCCCTGGCGATGAGCGCAACGGTGTTCTTGCTGGCCGACGTGGTGCTCGGGGATTGGCCGGCGACCCTGACCTGCGCGCTGGCCATGGCCGGGTTCGGGCTGTTGTGGTTCGCGGTGCCACTTCGGCGTCGCCCGACCGCGGCGGCGCGGGAAAGCCAGAGATCTGCGCGCTAAGCGCAGACCACGGTGCGCGCGGCCAGCTCCAGGTCGGCGACCAGCTCATCGAACATCTCCGCTTGGCGATCCTTGGGTCCACGCAGCACCGCGGAGGGATGGATGGTGGCCACCAGCGGCCGGTTCGCGTATTCGAGGATCTCGCCGCGGTGCTGGGTAAGGCGAAAGGCCGTGCCCAGCAACGCCTTGGCCGCCGTCGAACCCAACGTCCAGCAGCTGCGGGCCTACTGAGGCGAGTTCGGCGTGCAGCCATGGCAGGCAGGCCCGAACGTGTTCTACCCCGGGGGTGCGGTGAATGCGCACCTTGCCCTCACGCCGGAAACGGAAGTGCTTCACCACATTCGTGACATAGACGTCGCTACGCGCCACGCCGGCACGTCCCAGGGCCCGATCGAGCACCCGGCCGGCCGGCCCGACGAACGGCTCCCCCGCGATGTCCTCCCGGTCGCCGGGTTGCTCGCCGATCAACATCATCGAGGCGCCGGGATGCCCGGAGCCAAAGACCGTTTGGGTCGCGTCGGCGTACAGCTCGCAAGCGGTGCATTCGGCAGCATCACGACGTAGCTCCGCGAGTTCAGGCATACCCGGGGATTACCCATCCCTCGTGCGGGTATGCCTCGTGCAATGCAGCGTAGGCGCGCGCCAGTCGCGCTCGCCACCACCGAAACCGCTGCGCAGCGGTCACGGCGTAGGTGTCCAGCAGGGTGGTGTCGGGTGTCGGTGCCCTACGGGGCACGGGGAGGTAGCCCTGGACGGGTCGTAGCGACGCAGTGCTGCCCACCACGTCGCCGGCCAGCAGCGACAGGGTGCCCAAACCGCAGGCGAAGTCCAGCTCCGGCAACGCGGCCGCCAGCGCGAGCTGTGCGGCGAGGCCGACGCTGGTTTCCAGCGCGGAGGACACCACGCAGGGCAGCCCGACCTGCTCGGCCACCCGCAAGGCCCGCCGGACGCCACCGAGCGGCGTGCACTTGATGACCGCGATGTCCGCGGCGCCGGCGATGGCGACCCGGCGCGGGTCGTCACCGCGCCGGATGGACTCGTCAGCAGCGATCGGCACCGTCACCCTGCGGCGCACCGCGGCCAGCTCCGCGACAGTGCGGCAGGGCTGCTCCACGTATTGCAGCCCCCCGGCGGCCTTGTCGAGCTGCGGGATCAGCGCCACTGCGGTGTCGGTGTCCCACCGGCCGTTGGCGTCCACCCGGATCGCTCCGTGCGGGCCGAGAGCATCCCGCACCGCCTCCACCCGCGCCAGGTCTTCATCGAGCGAGTCGGTGTGGTCGGCGACTTTGACCTTTGCCGTGGCGCACCCGGAGCCGGCCACGATCTCGTGGGCCCGCTGCGGATCTACCGCCGGCACCGTGCAGTTGACCGGAACGCGCTCGCGTACCGGATCGGGCCAGCCGATGGTGGCTGCCTCGATCGCGGTCGCCAGCCACCCCGCCGACTCTTGATCGTGATACTCCGGAAACGGGCAGAATTCACCCCATCCCGCCGGCCCTTCGATCAGCATGCCTTCCCGCATGGTGATGCCCCGGAACCGCGTGGTCAGCGCAATGCCGTAAACCCGCGCCCACTCGAAGTCCATCCCCTCCACACCGAGACCATCTCACGAACGCTGCTGCCACCCTGCCCGGGGTTTCAGGAGCTTCGGAGCAGGCGGAGCAGAGCGCGCTCGAGAGGCGCTCGGATGTCCTCGTCGACGAGGTCGTAGGCGCGGGCGCGGCGCACCGCGGCCAGAATCGTCCTGCCCTCGGCGTAGTGCTGGAGCACTCGTGGATCCACATAGGACGCCCGGGCCACCGCCCGGGTGTTGCCCAGATGCTCGGCCACCTCGTCCAGCGCGGCGTTGATCGCGTGGGTGAGGCCACGCTTCGACGTCGGGATCCCGCCGGCCGCGCCCTGCGCCAGCGCCACCGCGGCCAGCAGCGTGGCGTTCCAGGTGCGCAGGTCCTTGGCGCTGAACTCATCTCCGGCCAGTTCCTTGAGCCGGGCATTGATGTC
>JBHELN010000120.1:0-3360 GCA_046263115.1 Pseudonocardiaceae bacterium
GTCTTACGCCGCTTCGTCAACATCAAGGGCATCTAACGGGATCGCTTCCGCTATGGCCCACACGCCACCCTCGGCCTCGTCGAGCCGACGCAGAGGCCGGCCGGGTGCTGGAACGGGAAACCCCAGTGAGCAAGCCACGGACGTGCAAATGCGTGCCGGATACAGCGGCGCCGACGAAGTGCACCGGCAACCATTCGACCTTAGCTGAAAAGGGTGGTGAGGAATGCGCTGATGCTAGTGATCAGATTTTGAACGGCGGCGACAACCGTGGAGACCATAGTGGACAGTCCTTTCGTCAACGCGCCTCGGCCAGTCGCCCATGGGGCGACGTCGACCGATCGTAGCTAGGCGAATGCTGCTGTCAACTGGATCATTAGCTAATTAAAGATCGTCACTGTGCCCGCATTGACTGGCTTCACAGCGTGATTGTAACGAGGCTGGTCGTAACCCGGCAGTCTCAGACTGTAATTACAGGCAGCCCGCGCGGTGCTTCACCATGCCTTCCCGGCCAGGACATGACTGCTCGACCAGTAACTCGGCGGTTCGCGCTGGGAAGTAACAGACGCGGCGGAGCGCAATCCGGATGCGTCGCGATTGCAATTAACGAAGTCGAACCCGGTGATTACTGAAATCGACAGTAACAAAATGGCCCTACGATCGAGCGAACGAGGACGTGTAAGTCGTGTTACGACGCACCTGACCGCAGTGCTAAAAGGTCAACCCTTCACAGCAGCGGTTGACGTAATTCGTTCCGCCCCGGCGTAGACATTCATGGTGGTGCCGCGAAGGAAGCCGACCAGGGTCAGCCCAGACTCGACGGCCAGGTCGACGGCCAGTGATGAGGGAGCGGAGACGGCCGCCAGCACAGGGACGCCCGCCATCACTGCCTTCTGGACGAGTTCGAACGACGCCCGCCCGGACACCATGAGTATGCAGCCACGCCCCGGGATGCGGTCGTTGAGCAGCGCCCAGCCCAGCACCTTGTCCACCGCGTTGTGCCGGCCCACGTCTTCTCGTACGACGAGCAGGTTGCCCTCGGCGGTGAACAGCCCGGCCCCATGCAAGCCGCCGGTGGAGTCGAACAACCGCTGCCCGGCGCGCAGCGCGTCGGGCAGCGCGAACAGCGTCTGCGGCGAGACCCGAGCGGAGTCGTCGTCAACAGAGAATCGGCTGCGCAGGCGCACCGCGTCGAGCGAGGCTTTGCCACACACGCCGCAGGACGAGGTGGTGTAGAAGTTGCGGTTCACGCCGCTGTCCGGCGCGGCGACGCCAGCGGCGAGCGTCACGTCGAGCACGTTATAGGTGTTGTGCCCGTTGCCGTCGACGGAGTTGCAGTACCGTGCGGTCACGACGTCACTCACCGACCCGATCACGCCTTCCGTCAGCAGGAAGCCGTGCACCAGCTCCACGTCATGACCCGGCGTGCGCATGGTGACCGCCAGCGCGTGGCCGTCCACCCGCAGCTCCATCGGTTCCTCGACGGCCAGCCGATCGGGGCGCCTGCTGCTGTCCTCAGCGGACAGCCGCAGCACGGGATGGCGCACCGTCAGCCGCCCCATCACCTAACCGCCGTCCCCGCCCAAGAGGGTTACGCTCGATCTCGTTCATTGCAGTCTGGCACACCTCCGAAAGGCCTGCTGATGAGCAAGTTCCGGTACACGCGCCTGACCGAACCGCTGGTCCGGGACGCCGGGCGGCTACGACGGGCGAGCTGGGAGGAGGCGCTGGACCGCGCCGCGAGTGGGTTCGCTCGCCACCGCGGCAACACCTTCGGCATGTTCAGCTGCTCGAAGGCCACCAACGAGATGAACTACACCGCACAAAAGTTCACCCGAGTAGTGATGGGTAGCAACAATGTCGACAGCTGCAACCGCACTTGACACGCTCCCAGCGTCGTCGGTCTGACGACGGTCTTCGGTGCCGGTGGCGGCACGAGCAGCTACCTCGAGGCGGAGCATGCCGACCTCATCGTGCTGTGGGGCTCCAACGCGCGAGAGACGCACCCGATCTTCTTCCACCACGTGCTCCAGGGGCTCAAACGCGGCGCTCGGCTGTACTCGGTGGATCCGCGGCGGACCAGCACGGCGCAATGGGCCGATGGTTGGCTGGGCCTGGACGTTGGAACCGACATCGCGCTGGCCAACGCCATCGGCCGGGAGATCATCGCGGCCGGACTGGAGAACCGGACGTTCATCGACCGGGCAACCAGCGGCTTCGCGGACTACCGGCGCACCGTCGACCCCTACACCCTGCAGCGCGCCGAGAAGATCACCAGGGTCCCTGCCGAGCTGATCAAGCAGCTGGCGCACGCTTACGCCGGGCCGACCGGGCGCAGCTGTGCTGGACTCTCGGGATCACCGAGCACCACAACGCCGCCGACTACGTCTACGCGCTGATCAACCTGGCGCTGCTCACCGGGCACGTCGGGCGCTTCGGCTCTGGCCTGTGCCCGTTGCGCGGGCAGAACAACGTCCAGGGCGGCGGGGACATGGGCGCCATCCCGGCCAAGCTGCCCGGCGGCTATGACCTGGGCGACGACGAGGCGCGGGCACGCTACGAGCGTGCCTGGGGCGCCCCGATCTCGCCCAAACCTGGGATGCACCTGTCGCAGATGTTCGAGGCGATGGACCGCGGTGAGCTGCGGGCGCTGTACTGCATCGGGGAGAATCCTGCCGAGTCGGAGGCCAATGCCGCGCACGCCCGTCAGCTGCTGGGTGCTCTCGACATCCTGGTCGTGCAGGACATCTTCCGCACCGCGACCGCCGAGCTGGCCGACGTGGTGCTGCCCGCCGCGGCTGACTGGTGCGAGTACGAGGGCACCGTCACCAACAGCGAGCGGCGGGTGCAGCGGGTGCGCAAGGCGCTCGACCCGCCCGGCCAGGCGTGGCCGGATAGTCACATTCTCTGCGCGCTCGCCGCGCGGCTGGGCCATGACTGGGGCCGCCCAAGCGCCGAGCAAGTGTGGGACGAGCTGCGCTCGCTGTCGCTGAACTGGCACCACGGCATGTCCTACCCGCGGCTGGACGGGCTGGGCGGCCTGCAGTGGCCCTGCCCGTCCGAGGACCACCCGGGCACCTCGCTGATGCATGCGCGCCTGTGGGAGACCGACCCGGGCCAGCGCGGACCGGCGGCACCGTTCGTACCGGTGGAGCACGTGCCGCCGGTCGACGAGCTCACCGACCAGTTCCCCATCCGGCTGACCACCGTCCGACTACTCGACGCCTACAACTCCGGCGTGCAAAGCGGCGGATACGCCTCGCCGATGCGCCGGCGCGAGGCGCTGCGGATGGACGCGACGGACGCCGCGAAGCTGGGCATCGCCGACGGCGAGCGAGTGCGGGTGAGCTCGCGCCGCGGGTC
>JBHELN010000121.1:0-4040 GCA_046263115.1 Pseudonocardiaceae bacterium
CCACCGACGAGCAGCAACAACGACGCGCGGTCCAGCAGATGAGTGAGCGAGCGGGCCGGCGGCCACTCGAACAGTTTGGGCAGCACCGACCACAGCTTGGCCAGCACGATCGGGATGAGCACCAGGCCGAGGGTGACGTGCACGCCCTGGTTCACCCAGTACAGCCAGGACGGGCCGGCCGGCCAGGTGGGCAGCCAGGAACCGAGCAGCCCCTTACCCGCCGTGGTGTCGTTGACAGGCGCCAGATTGGGGTTGTAGGCAGCGTAGGAAGCCAGGCCGGTGAGGAACATCAGCGTGATACCGGGCAGCAGCGCCACGCTGAGCACCGCGGTGAACCACGGCCCCCGCAACGGGCTACGCCAGAACCGCCCCCGGAACGGGCCGGGCGGGGGATGTTCGGCCGCCCAACGGACCCACCGATCCAGCACGGTCACGCTTTCACGCTAGCCCTCCAGCAACTAATTTCAACGATCACCGGCGGCCGTCCAGGGCAGTCCAGCCGGCAGCGACCGCGGCAGCAAACCGGCCACCGGGCACCACCGCGGCGACCGCGGCAGCGTCCTCCCAGGTGTCTACATCGGACAACGCCGGTAATTCGGTCACCCGGCAGCCGGCGGTTCGCAACGCGGCCAGCGTCCTGGCCCCAGTGTCCGAACGCGAGGTCGGGATATCGGCGATCAGATCGCCCAGTTCCGGTCGTTGCACGCCCAGCACCCACCAACCGCCATCGGCGGCCATCCCGAGCGCGGCGTCCACCCCGTCGCCGTCGAGCAGTTCCAGGCAGTGGTTGAGCAGCGCGGTATCGACCTGCGGGGTGTCCATCCCGATCTGCAACACCGGCCGGTGGCCGACCGCTGCGACCGTGTCGGCGTAGGCAGCGGCGATCCGCTGGCCCAGCGTGGTCCCGCGCTGCGGCAGCACCGTGGTAGCCCGCAGCCGCGCGGTCATCGCAGCGCCGTCGACCGCGTTGGCGAGATTACCGGCCAGCGCCACCACCGGGATCACGTCCGGCACCGCCAGCACCGCATCCAGGGTATCCAGAAAGGCCGCCGCGGCGATCCGGGCGGCTCGGTCGGGGGTGATCGGCGGGCACAGCCGGGTCTTGACCTTCCCCGGTACCGGCGCCTTGGCCAGCACCAGCAGCGCCGCCCGAGCCCCCATCAGCACTCCCATCTTTGCCTGCACCCTTCCCCCCAACCCTTACCTCCCGGTGACATCGGCGCATTCAGCGGGGTTCCCGGCCTCCGACAAGTCCGCTCAGCCCGCTGAATGCGGGCAGTACGTGGACAGGATCGCGTCGGTGAGTTGGTTGGGGGTGAGCGTGAGGTCGAGGGTGATGCCGGGTTCGTCGGGGGCTAGGGGTTCCAGGGTGGCGTATTGGGAGGCCAGGAGTTCCGGGCCCATGAAGTGACCGCGTCTGGCGGCCAGGCGTTGCGCGCCCGGCGGCCATCCTGGCGATACTCGCCGAGGGATGGAAATCGTCGCCCTCCGCGAATGCGCACCCGGTCCGGCCGGCGATCAGGGCAGCTACCGTGCTCTTCCCGGAACCGGACACGCCCATGATGACCAGCTGCAGCGACGGTGATCCCCCGCCGGATCCTCCGGAGGAGGGAGGTGCCTTCGCGGCACCTCGCCTATCGTGCCGGTATGGCACCTCCGAGTGTGGCATCAGAAACGACCCCCGCTGCCCGGCCTGCACCCGACCGTAACCTGGCACTGGACCTGCTGCGAGTTACCGAGGCTGCCGCGATGGCGGCGGGCCGGTGGGTCGGCCGGCGGGACAAGGACGGCGCTGACGCCGCCGCCGTGGCGGCGATGCGGGCCATGATGGGGACCGTCGCGATGGATGGAGTCGTCGTCATCGGTGAGGGTGAGAAGGACGACGCGCCCATGCTCTACAACGGCGAACGGGTCGGCGCAGGCACCGGGACACCCTGCGATGTGGCCGTCGATCCCATTGACGGCACCACGCTGACGTCCAAGGGCATGGGTAACGCGGTGTCGGTGCTCGCGGTCGCACCACGGGGGGCCATGTACGACCCGTCGGCGGTGTTCTACATGGACAAGCTGGTAGCCGGCCCCGACGCCGTCGGTGTCGTCGACATCCGGCAGTCCCCGGAGGACAACATCACCGCACTGGCCGGCGCGAAAGATTGCAGCCCGGAGGACATCACGGTCTGCATGCTCGACCGTCCCCGGCATGACGACCTGGCCCGCCGTGTGATCAAGACTGGGGCCCGGATCAAGTTCATCACCGACGGTGACGTCGCCGCGGCAGTGCAGGCGGCTACCCCTGATTCGGGGGTCGACCTCATGCTGGGCATCGGCGGCACCCCGGAGGGCGTGATCACCGCGTGCGCGATCCAGTGCCTTGGTGGCGTGCTGCAAGGGCGGCTACATCCGCGCAGCGACGAGGAGCGACGGCGCGCTGACGAGGCCCAGCTTGATCTCAACGCGGTCTTGACGACCGAGCATCTGGTCAGCGGCAACGACTCGTTCTTCGTGATGACCGGGATCACCGACGGCGAGTTGTTGCACGGGGTGCGCTACGGGCGGCACCGCGCGATCACGGAATCACTGGTGATGCGCTCTCGCAGCGGTACCGTACGGCAGGTTCGCAGCACCCACCACCTCGACCGGCTGGCGCTCTACAGCATCGTGGACTACCGGCACGCCGGGAGCAGCTCCTAGCGCTTCTTGCGGCGCTGCGCCGTGCCACCGCCTTCGATGCCCGGATGGCGCACATGCCAGCCGTGCTCGTACGGACACCGGAAACGCTGTAGGCGGCGGCCGGATGCCGCCACCAGGCAGTTCGCCGCCGTCAGCGTCAGGATGGCCCGGTGATCACAGCAGGGACACCGGGGTGCCATGCTGTAAGTCAGGCCAATCACCCCGGCAGCGTAACTCCTTACAGCCCGGCATCAGCGCGGCCGTCCCAGCGTTACCGTCAGCCGCTGCGGCTGGGCGGGGAGCGCCGGTTAAGTTCCGCAAGCATCCGGTTGTAGGCCGCCCGGGCCGCTTCGTCGTCGTCGACGTCCGCACTGGCCCCTACCGTGTCGTAGTCCGCACCGGATGGTGCTCCGATCTTGGCCAGCGACTGGCGACGGGCCGCTTCCAGCCAGTCACCGAGCCGGGCCCGGGAGCCGGTCGCGCTCCACTGGGCGACCACGGCGAGCATCAGTAGCATCATCAGCCCGTCGCCGACCACCCACATGATCGCCCCGGACCAGTTCTGGTCCTCCAGCAGGGTGGGTCCCCAGCCAGGGCGCATCAACACGGTACTCGGCGCCAGCGGGTGCCCGGTGAGCATCAGCGCAACGCCTACCAGCGTGTCGGCTCCCATCGCCAGTGCGAGCAGCGCGAACCGGACGATGTGCGGCACGGACCACGGGCTGGCCTCCGAGCCGGCCAACGGCCAGAACAGCAGGTAACCACTGACCAGGTAGAGGATCTGCTCAAGCTGGTGCACCGCCGGCTGGGTGGCCATCAGCTCCGGGAAGCCGGTCAGGTGCGTGGCCACCAGCACGGCCGTGTACAAGCCCATAGTCAGCACCGGAAACGTCAACCAGCGCACCAGGCGGCCACCCGGCACCCTGCCCCAGATAAGACGCACCGGTTGACCCCAGATCAGCAATATCGGCACCACCATGATCAGCAGCAGATGCTGGATCATGTGTACCCACAGCAGGGCGTGCCCGTACACCTCGATGCTGCTGTGCACCGACAGTAGTAACACCACCACGCCGGCCAGCCACGACGCCGTCGCGTGCAGCGGCCAGCCGCTCGCCGCCGTCCGGGCCCGGCGCCATACCGCGGTCAGGTAACCGACCACGCCAAGTGCCGCCAGTACGTCGAAGATCGGCGCCGACGTCCAGGTGGTCAAGGCGATATGCCAGGTCAGCGGTGGGATGTCCGGGCTCCCATCTCAAGCAGTGGCCAGCCACGCCGAGCCTACGCGCCGTCTCCGCTGTAGTAACGGGAGTCGATGCATACCCGCAGCTGGGTCACGCGGTACGGCGGTGGTGGGCGGTGGGGGGGAG
>JBHELN010000122.1:0-6583 GCA_046263115.1 Pseudonocardiaceae bacterium
CAGCCGCGCCCACCTCATGTGGCTGCTGATGCTGCAGTACGCCGGTTTCGGCCTTGGCATGATGCCACTGTTCAGCGCGGGTCTGGCGGTCCTGCCCGCCGCGTACAACAACACGGCCAGCGCGTTCAACAACGTCGTGCAGCGCACTGCCGCCGCGCTCGGGGTCGCGGTGTTCACCGCGATCCTGACCCTCCAGCAGGCGCAGCTGATGGCCGGGCGCGCTGCATTGCTGCCGGCGAACACCCCGGTTCCCCATGTCGGTCCACCGGGCACCGCGGACTGGACGGGCCTGTACGCCACCTACCATCAGATGGAACTGCGGGTATTCGCCGGTGGGGTGAGCAACCTGTTCCTGGTCATGGCGGGCCTCTGCGCGGTGGGCGCGCTGGGCGCGCTGCTGCTGCGCTCCGGGGCTGCTCCAACGGCCCCAGCCGTTGCACCAGCACGACCCGAATTCCGGCCGCCGCCGGTCAATGGTCAGGTGAATGGCGCGCGCAAGCTCGTGACATCGGTTGCCACCACCAACCACTTGGGGCCCAGGCGCCAGCAGTAGTGACCGGCCAGGGTCGGGCCGCGGTCCCGGGGCGCGCGGTAGCATGCCGCGTGATGATCTCCACGCGACGGTTGGTCGCCGTCGCTGTTCTCTGCCCTGCCATTGCGGTAGCCGGCTGCTCCACCAGCGGCGCCGGTCATCCGTCCGGTAACGGCGCGACGTCCACCGCTTCGGCGAGCCCGGCATTGCCGCCCGCCACCGATGCCGCCGGGCTCGCAGAGTTACTGCGGCGCGGAATCTCGGCTATGAGCTCGGTGCATCTCGTCCTCAATGTGACGACCCCAAGCCAGGCGATCAACAGCGAAGGTGATGCGAAGCTCGCCGACGGCACGCTACAGGCCTTGGACATCACCGAACAACAGGGATCCGGTGACAAGCGACGGCTACTCATCGTCGGCCAGGAGACGTACGCCCAGCTGGGGGGTACGGCCAATCCAGCAGGCAAACCCTGGCTGCTGATCACCCCGAACAGCACCAATCCAACGGCTCGCAATCTGGCCACGTCGCTGGAGGCAGTGCGCAGGTCAGCCTCGCTTGAACATTTCACCGCGTTCGCCTCCGCCGCCCGGAGCGTCACACTCGTCGGCAAGGAATCGCTCAACGGCAGCCCGGTCGATCACTACTCGATTGAGGTTGACGTCGCCAAGCTCCCGAACGACACGCCCGGTCGGCAACCGTTGCTCGCCGCCGGGATCACGACGTTGCCCTTCGAGTTGTATGTGGATGGTCAGGGCCGGCCGGTCAAGGCCACCCAGGACTTGACCGTGCAAGGCCAGCACACCACCACGCTGATCGCCTTCAGCAAGTTCAACGAACCCGTCTCGATCACGGCACCCCCGCCCGACCAAGTCGAACGCTCGTAACCGCGTATCAGACGCCCATACCTCGTGCTGGCCGGCCGCGAATGGTGTCGGTGCGACATGTAACGCCTTGACCCTGACCAGGCACTAGGTTTCGTCCCTCCACGGACCTAGGGAGGCGTGCCGTGACGGAGAACGGCTGGCACATGGTCGACCCCGCCGATGTCCCGGATGACGGGCGGGTGCGCAGCGTGGTGGTGGACGGTCGCACGGTCGCGCTGTCCAGGTGCGGGGCCCGGCTGGGCGCGCTGGAAAATCGCTGCCCACATCAGGGCGGGCCGCTGGGGGAGGGTTCCATCGAGAAGGGGCTGCTGCGCTGCCCGTGGCACGGTTACGACTACGACCCGCTGACGGGTAGCCCACCCGCGGGGTTCTCCGACGGCGTGACGGCCTATCAGGTGGAAGAGCGCGCAGACGGCGTCTACGTCCAGCTGCCACCGGTACGCACGCAGGTCCGCACGGTCGCTGACGTGATAGTGGACACGTTGATCGTGTACGGGGTGACCCACGTGTTCGGCATGGTCGGGCACTCCAACCTGGGCTTCGCCGATGCGCTGCGCCGGGCGGAGCAGCGCGGCGAGCTGACCTACATCGGGATCCGGCACGAGGGCGCGGCGGCGTTCGCGGCCAGTGCCTACGGCAAGCTGACCGGTCGCCCGGCGGCCTGTTTCGCGATCGCCGGCCCTGGTTCGACGAACCTGCTGACCGGCCTGTACGACGCCAAGCTCGACCAGTCACCGGTAGTGGCAATCTCCGGCCAGGTGCCGTCGAAGGTATTGGGGCGCGGCGCCTTCCAGGACGTCGATCTGTCGGCGGTGTTCAAGGACGTCTCGGTGTCGACCACCACGGTGCTGCCCGGCAGCGACCACGCCGAGCTGGCCGCGCTGGCGGTGAAACACGCCGTGGACGGGCGCGGCGTGGCGCATCTGGTGCTGCCTGACGAGGTGCAGGTGCAGCCGTCAGAAGCGCCCGCGGCCCAACCGGCAGGCCGGTTCTCCGATCGGCGGATCCGACCCGACCACGCCGCGTTGTCGCACGCTGGGGCCTTGGTCCGGGACGCCCGGCGGCCGGTGATCATTGCCGGACATGGTGCTCGCCGGGCCGCCCCTGAAGTGTGCCGGCTCGCCGAGCGGCTGCACGCGCCGGTGCTGACTACGTTCAAAGCCAAGGGACTGGTGGCCGACACCCACCCGCTGGGCGCCGGTGTGCTTGGCCGCAGCGGCACCCCGGTGGCCAGCTGGTTGATGAACGAATCCGACCTGCTCGTTGTCATCGGCGCGTCGTTCTCCAACCACACCGGGGTCGCGCCGTACAAGCCGATCGTGCAGATCGACGACGACCACGCCGCGATCGGGCGCTTCGACGCCGTCACCGCCGACGTGCTCGGCGATGCGGCGCTGACCCTGGCCGCGCTGATCGACACCTTGGACGAGGTGAAGGCCACCGACCAGCGGCCGGACCTGGCTGAGCGGTGGGCGATCTGGCGGGCGGAGAAGGCCCGCCGCGCCAACGACGACCGCGGCCGGGGCGTCGGCGCCGCCGCGGTGTTCCACGCACTGTCGCAGCACCTACCCGCGGACTCGGTGGTCACGGTGGACGTCGGCAACCACGCCTACTCCCTGGGCCGCTACCTGGAATCGAAAGGCCAGCCGGTGCTCATGTCCGGCTACCTTGGCTCCATCGGGTTCGGCTACCCCGCCGCGCTGGGCGCCTGGGCCGCCGCACCGCAGCGGCCCATCGTCGCCGTCACCGGGGACGGCGGTTTCGGGCAGTACGCCACCGAGCTCACCACCGCGGTGAAATACGGCATCCCGATCAAGCATGTGCTGCTGGACAACCACGCCCTCGGCAAAATCAGCAAGGAGCAGCTCGCCGAGGATTACCCGGTGTGGCACACCTCGCTGCACAACCCGGACTGGGCCGGTTATGCCCGGCTGTGCGGTGCCACCGGAATCCAGGTCACCAGCCGCGATCAGCTCGATCAGGCGATGACTGCTCTGTTCGCCTCAGATGGCCCTGCATTGCTGTGTATCGAACAAGATGCCGAACTTCTCTAGACGCAGGAGCGCACTATGACCGAGCCGCGGTACGACGACCTGAGGGCGCTGTTCATCAACTGCACACTGAAGCGCTCACCCGAGGTCAGCAACACCCAGGGTCTGGCCGATCTGAGTACGCACATCATGGAAAAGCACGGCGTGCAGGTCGAAAGCTTGCGGGCGATCGACCACGACATCGCCACTGGCGTGTGGCCGGACATGACCGAGCACGGCTGGGCGACCGACGAGTGGCCGGCGATCTTCGACAAGGTGCTCGCCGCGGACATCCTGGTCATCGCCGGGCCGATCTGGCTGGGCGACAACAGCTCCATCACCAAGCAGGTCATCGAGCGGCTGTACTCCTGCTCGCACTTGCTCAACGACGCCGGCCAGTACATCTACTACGGCCGGGTGGCCGGCTGCCTGATCACCGGCAATGAGGACGGGGTCAAGCACTGCGCCATGAATGTGCTGTACAGCTTGCAACACCTGGGCTACACCATCCCACCGCAGGCCGATGCGGGTTGGATCGGCGAAGCTGGACCGGGTCCGTCCTACCTGGATCCCGGTTCGGGTGGACCGGAAAACGACTTCACCAACCGGAACACCACCTTCATGACCTGGAACCTGATGCATCTGGCCCGGATCCTCAAAGACGCCGGCGGCATCCACGTGTACGGCAACCAGCGATCGGAATGGGACGCCGGCTGCCGGTTCGACTTCGAGAATCCTGAACACCGCTGACGTCCACTGTTATTTTTCGACAAAGGTGATATCGAGCAGATCGGCTTGGAAGGCGATGTGCTGGTTGCGTTGCTGAATGAGGTCGCTGAGATGCACCTCGGTGGTGTCGTGCACCAGTACCCGGTCGTTCTCGTCCCGGGTAGGCGTAGCTGAACTGGCGACCAACCAGTCGCCGAGGTTGCCGGTGAATCCCTTGCCGACCGCCTTGAGGTAATCCGTGCAACGCCGGAACAGCTTCGGCAGGATGAGCTGGCCAGCGGGGCCGATGGAGGACTGGTCCGCCAGTACCCAGTCCGCCGTGGTATCCAGACTCCACACACACCGGCCGGCGGTGCGCGCGCCGCCAGCCATTGACCGCAGATGGCTGCGGTGGTTTACCAGCGTCGAGGTGTACACCGTGTAGTAGGCCTGGCCTTCGGAGAGCAGCCGGGCATTCATGGTCTCATCGAGCAAAGCATCATCGACATTGACCCAGCCGCCGTCCGCCGGCAGGTTGCCGCCCTTTTCGAGGAGCACGTAAGCAACGGGTCGGCCATTGACTTCCACCATCTGGGCCAGGATGGCCGCGCGCACCGAGGTCGGCGTGGCGCTGCGGACCTGGATCTTTCGATGTTGGTCGTACTCGATGGCGGTGAAGCCGATCCAGTCGAGCAGCGCATCTCGTGCGGTGGCACCGAGCGGCTGGGCATCGTCGCCGTAGTGCAGCTCAGGGGCGTCGACGGCTTCGAAGCGAAGCTGAACACTGCCGTCGCGCTGGGAGGGCCGGATCCGGTCGGCCCGCTTCAGCGCGCCATAGTGTGAAGCGTCATCGGCAATGAAACGTACCGAATCCCCATCCGGCTCGTAACCGACGATAACCAGCTCGCCATGGATACAGAGAAAGTAAGGCGCTGCCACAACGAGCTCTCCTTGGCGTCTATCAGGCCGGCCGCACGGATACCGGGACCTCGCGGGCGGCGAAGATACCTCGGCTATAAAACTCTAACGATGTTCCCGGCGCCAAGCGGATTTCGGCATAGCGGTCCAGCAGTACGCCCACTGCGACCCTGCCCTCCAGCCGGGCCAGCAGGTGGCCGATGCAGAAATGGATGCCGTGGCCGAAAGCAAGGTGATGATTGGCGCGGCGGTGAATGTCGAACCGGTCCGGGTCGGCGAATTCCCACTCGTCGCGGTTGGCGGACAGCAGCCACGGCGTGACGATTGCATCAGCCGGGATGATCTGGCCGCCCAACTCGATCTCGATCGTGGTGACCCGGCCGACCTGAGTGAAGGAGGGGCGGTATCGCAATACCTCCTCGATGGTGGGTTCCACCAGGGCACGGTCCGCGCGTAGCTGCGGCCACACCTTGGGATGCTCGTCCATGCACAGCACCGTGTTGCCCAGCAGCGCGGTGGTGCTGATGTGCCCGGCCATCAGCAGCACGATGGCGAAGTTCACCACCGCCTCGTCGGACAGGCGCTCACCGCCGGCCTCCACCGCGGCCAGCCTGCTGATCAGGTCCTGCCGGGGCTTCGCCCGCCGATCAGCGCAATACTCGCGTAGGTACGCGATCATGTCCGCAAGGACCTCGTCGATCTTTCGGGCCAGCTCCGGATCGTTCGGGTCGGCGGTGTCCCGGTTGAAGATCCGGTCGGCCCAGGCCCGGAACAGCTCGCGGTCGGAGATCGGCAGGCCGAGCAGCTCGGCGATCACCGTCACCGGCAGCGGGTAAGCCAGTGCGGAGACGAGGTCGAACTCGGCGGCGCCGCCGGTGGCGTCGAGCAGCTCGCGGGTTACCTCGGCGATGCGCGGGGCGAGCCCGGTGACGACCTTCGGGCTGAACGCCGCACCGACCAGCCGGCGCAGCGGGTGATGGCGGGGCGGATCAGTGCGGGTCAGGTTTCCTTCGGCAAGCTTTTCCCCGATCGGCATCACCCGGCCCACATCGGACGAGAACACCTGCGCGTCGGAGATCGCGCGGGCCACGTCGGCGTAGCGGAACACGTGCCAGATGCCGTACTCATCGCGCCACACCGGCTGCTCGTCGCGCATCTCGCGCAGCCACGGCAGCAATGTACGGCCGCCGTCATCCAGGCTGGGCGGGATGGTGTGGGTCTCGACTGTCATGGTTACCCCATTCTGCGCAGCCGGCCGAGACCGGAGGTTGATCACGGTTTGGGTGCGTTCGGCGACATAATCTGTGGTGTAACGCACTCAAACTGTGATCTTTCGTGGTAGACCGCGGTTAAGCGCGTCCGTACAGGCGGCCGGCGTAGGCGGGGCCGTAGTAGCGCTGCAACTCTTCCAGGGCTTCGTCCGGGCGTTCCAGGCGCTGGGCGATCTGCGCTTTCGACGGCACCGCATCCGGGCTCCAGGTGGCGGGCTGCCACAGGTGTGAGCGCAGGAA
>JBHELN010000123.1:0-16395 GCA_046263115.1 Pseudonocardiaceae bacterium
TGACCGACGACGAGCTGCGCACCTGGAACCAGATGAGCCACAAGATGTTCATCCCCTTCCAGGCGGACAACATCATCAGCCAGTTCGAGGGCCACGCCGATCTTGAGGAGCTGGACTGGCAGCGCTACCGCGCCGAGCACCCCAACATCCAGCGCCTAGACCGGATCCTCAAAGCCGAAGGTGACGACCCTAACCGCTATCAGCTGGCCAAGCAGGCCGATGCAGTGATGCCGTTTTTCCTGTTCTCCGCCGACGAACTTCGCGTGCTGCTCGAAAAACTTGGATACCGTTACGACCCCGACCTCGCCCGGCGCACCATCGACTACCACGACCAGCGCACCTCCCACGGTTCGACCCTGAGCCTGATCACGCACGCCGCCGTACTCAGCGGTTTGGACCCTGAGAGCTCATGGAAGCGCTTCCTCGTCGCCCTCGAGAGCGATGTGAGTGACGTGCAGGGCGGCACCACCAAGGAAGGCATCCACATGGGTGTCATGTCCGGCACACTCGACATCCTCCAGCGCAGCTACCTGGGTGCGACCGTCCGCGATGGAGTACTGCACTTCAATCCCACACTCACTGACCGGCTCGACGGCCTGACCTTCTCTATGCAGTTCCGCGGTACGTCGATGAGGATCAGCATCTCCGGCAATGAGCTGACGGTGCACACCCTGGCCGAGGGCTTCAGCAGACCTGTCCGTATCGCCATCAGCGGCGAGGTCCGAGAGCTGGCCGCCGGTGAGGAATGGGTGGCGCCGCTGCACCGCCAGCCCACTGTTCCGGAGAACTCAGACCACAGTGGGGAAGGGAGCGATCATGCCGACACGAAGCTTTGAGGGAGCGATCTTCGATGTGGACGGCGTGCTGGTCGACTCCCCGCATGAACGCGCGTGGAAGGAGTCGCTGCGTGAGCTCATGGAAAACGACTGGACCGACATCGCAAGCCAAACCACGTGGTCCGACGAGCAATTCACCCCGCACGTCTACCAGCAGGTGATGTCGGGCAAGCCCCGGATGAGCGGAGCGCTAGCGGCTCTGGAGTACTTCAATGTTCCCGACGCCGCCCAACGAGCGGAGACCTACGCGTCGAACAAGCAGACCATGGTCATCAAACTCATCGAGGCCGGCGAATTCGAGGCCTACCCCGATGCGTTTCGTTTCGTGCTGGCAGTACGTGACGCGGGAATTCGGGTGGCAGCGGCATCGTCGTCGAAGAACGCCGGACTGTTCCTTCGCCAGATCCGGCACGACACCTTCGCCGCGGAGCAGAGCCTGCACTACGACTTCCTGCGTCCGGGCCTGAGCCTGCTGGATTTCTTCGACGTCGACATCTCAGGACGCGACTTCGCTCAAGGTAAACCGCATCCGGAAATCTTCCTGCCCGCCGCTGCCGAGCTGGGAGCTGCCCCGCAAGACTGCTTCGTGGTGGAGGACGCGGCGAGCGGCGTACAGGCGGCCAAGGCCGGTGGCATGGCGGCGTTAGGTGTGGCCCGAGCCGATGACCAGGAGCTCCTGGCGGCCGCGAACGCCGATCTTGTCGTGACGTCGCTGGATGAGGTCGACGTCGCTGGTCTGCGTGAGCTCCAGCTGCGACGGCGGTCATTATGAGCAGCGCGGTCCAGCAGACTCCCGAGAGCATGACTGGTCAGCGCATCGTCCCCACAGTGGGCGGCACATTGACGATCGGCGTTGACATTGGGGGGACAAAAATCGCCGCTGGGGTCGTCGACCACCGTGGGACGATCATCTCTAGGACATATCGGAGCACGCCGGCCGACGATCCATCGCGAATCCGGGACCTGATCGCCGATGCCGTACGGGAGTTGACAAGCGAGTACCCAGTGGACGGGATCGGTGTCGGCGCAGCTGGTTTCGTCGACGAGCAGCGCTCAACGGTGATGTTTGCGCCGAACCTGGCGTGGCGCGACGAGCACCTCCGCACGTCCCTGGAGCAGCGTCTCAGGCTCCCGGTCGTGATCGAGAACGACGCTAACGCCGCGGCCTGGGCTGAGGTCCGATTCGGCGCGGGTCGGGGCGAGCCCCATGTGGTGATTCTGACCGTCGGGACAGGGATCGGGGGCGGCATCGTCCTGGACGGGAAGCTGTTGCGGGGCCGGTTTGGTGTCGCCGCGGAGGTCGGGCACCTCAACGTCGTCCCAGACGGCCGGCGCTGCGGATGCGGCCTGCAGGGCTGCTGGGAGCAGTACGGGAGTGGCCGAGCGCTGGTCCAGGAAGCTCAGGAGCAAGCAAGCGTATCGCCCGCAATGGCCACAGAACTGTTGCGGCTGGCCGCCGGCCGGCCTGAGAACATCACCGGTCCGATGGTCACTCAGGCGGCTCGCGCTGGCGACGTGGCGGCACTGCAGTGCTTCGATGAGCTCGGCCGCTGGCTTGGGCGTGGCATCGCACAGCTGGCGTCGATCCTTGACCCTGGAGTTTTCGTGATCGCCGGGGGCGTGTCTGCGGCCGGGGAGCTGCTGCGCATACCCGTGGACACCACCTTCCGCAAGCACCTCACCGGTCGCGGACACCGACCCACCGCCGAGGTACGCATCGCAGAGCTAGGCCCCGAAGCGGGCCTCGTCGGCGCTGCCGACCTGGCTCGCAC
Source organism: Pseudonocardiaceae bacterium (assembly GCA_046263115.1). Taxonomy (GTDB): domain Bacteria; phylum Actinomycetota; class Actinomycetes; order Mycobacteriales; family Pseudonocardiaceae. The sequence goes on from JBHELN010000123.1 coordinate 2,609, forward strand.
TCGGTAAGAAAGCTCGAACGCCACGCCGCCCGGCGGCTATAAGAACGGCTGTCCGAGTCCGCAGTTGTACATCACTCCTACCTCTGGGCCAGCCATTTAAGATTGGATGGCGAGCAAGCGCGAAGATTTTCGCTAACACACGTGCGGCTATTTCCGTGAATGCCGCCCTGCTTTCCTGTTGCGACATACCGGTCGGCCGGTATGTCGCAGTCGTAGCGCGATGCCAAGGCACGGAGTCGCGGGCTCACCATCTTATTTCAGCTAGCTCGTGGCGGCCCAGGCGAAACTAATCGGCCGCAAGTGTCGATGTAGTGCATGCCGGCGCGAGGTGCACCGGCTTCGATTCGGCCGCGTCCAAGGTGCGGGTTGGCCCGTATCGCGGCTAGCAGGAGGGGGCCATGCGCAAAAAGCTGGCAGCGCTCGCGGGCGCTGTGGGGGCCACAGTGGTCAGGCCCGTGGCCACCGATACGTGGCAGGCCACTCGATCCGGGGTCGCCTGGTTATTGGGCCGCGGCGAGCTGGGGCGCCCGGACGAGACCGAGGCTCCACGCGACCACAGCATCGCCACCCCGGTGGCTACGGTCAGCACCCGAAATTGGCGGACGGCTCCGAGCCGTGTACTGCGAGATCTCGGGCAGTCCGTGCCAGCCTGGCAAATGTGCGCCGGGCTGCTGCTGCTGGCGTTGGTCCTCCGGATGATGGGGCTCACCGCTGACCTGCCCTACATTCATCACCCCGACGAGCCGGTCAACTTGCGGGTCATCGACGCGATGGTTGCAAACGGCGATGCCGACCCACACTTCTTCAACTATCCGTCGCTGTTTCTCTACCTGCAGGCCGCGTTCCACCTTGACGGGCCGCTGCTCGGCTGGATCCCCGGGCTCGCCGAGCGGGCACCAGTCAGCACATTGATGGGCATCTCCTACGCCCCGACCACCGGCTCGGTGATGGTCCACCGCAGCCTCACCGTCGCGCTGGGCATCCTCGTGGTGCTCGTCGGGTGGATCACGGCGCGCCGCGTCACTACCGCCGTGCTTCCCGCGGCGGTGGCCGCGACGCTGCTGGCGCTGTCGCCCACTCTCATCACGCACAGCCGGTTCATCACCCCGGACATGCCGACGGCGCTGCTCGTCGCGGTCGCGGTGCTGGCCTCAGTGCGTCTGCTGCAATCCGGCAGCTGGCTGGCCTACGCCGCCAGTGGCCTTGCGGTCGGGCTGGCGACATCGATGAAGTACACCGCGGTGCTCGTTGCCGTCCCAGTCATCGTCGCCGCGTTGCTGCGGTGCACCGACCGCGCTGGTTTTCGTAGAGCGGCAGCGGGGCTTCCGATCGCGGGGGCATGTGCGGTGCTCGCATTCCTGGCGACTACGCCTTATGCGCTACTCGACCGCGCCGCATTTCTCAAGGGATTGCAGTTCGAGCGGCAGCACTACGCCACCGGCCACGCTGGCATGGACGGAGACGCCGTCGGCTTTTACGCAGCTTACCTGGCGACCCACGAGGGGCTGCTGATCGCGCTGGTCCTCGTCGCGGTAGTGGCGATCACGATGTTTGACCGGCAGCGGTGGCGCGTCGCCGTCGTGATAGGGAGCTTTCCCGTCATCTACAGTGCGGTGGTCGCCATGCAGGCTGTGCGCAACGACCGGACGATCATGCTGGTCCTGCCGCCGCTGGCGGTGTTCGCCGGGTTGGCCATCGAGCCACTGATGACCACCTTGGCGCAGAATCACCGAGCGGTGGGGCTCGGCGTCGCCGGCACAGCGGTCGCGGTTCTTGTCGTCGGAGCTGTGGTCAGGCTTCCGTATCCAGGGCCGTCTACTTGGAATGCTGCACAGCACTGGCTTGATGAGCACACACCTTCCGGCACCACCGTCCTCATCGAGCCGTATGCCCCGTGGCTCAATCCCGCTAGATACAAGGTGATACCTTGCGGACGAGTCGTCGATTGCCCACCGCCGCGCGGAGGCTACGTGGTAGCCAGCGAGGGAATGTACGGTCGCTTCACCGAAGAACCAAAGAGATACCCTGACGACGCCGCCGCCTACCAGCAGCTATTCCGACACTTGTCTCAAGTCGCGATTTTCGATGATCCTACAAGTCCGGTCATCCGCATCTTCAAGGTTCCCGCAGCGTAGACGCGTCACCTAATAAGCCGCAACGAGGCACCGCCGTGACTGCATGCAATATCGGCCGCGCAACGCCACCCTGTGCAAGCCCGTGGAAGCGCCGGGACGACAAAGCCCGGCCCCGGCGGTTCACCCGCGGACCCACTCGGTAACACTGCCGCGATGACGCGGGGAGTCGTGGCCGCCGGACATCCACTGACCGCCGAAGCGGGCGCGAGCGCGCTGCGTGCGGGTGGCAACGCGGTCGACGCCGCCCTCGCCGCGATGTGCGCGTCGTTCGTCTGCGAGCCGCTGCTCACAGGCCTGGGCGCCGGTGGCTACATGCTTGTCGGCGCACCCGGTGGGGACGACCTGCTGCTGGACTTCTCCGTCGAGGCGCCCGGGCGCGGCGCCGGCCTGCCGCGGCGCCCCCAGCTCGTGCCGGTCTCAGTTCTCTTCGGTGACGTGGTCCAGGTCTTCCACGTGGGCGCCGCCTCCGTCGGCACCTACGGCTGCCCGGCCGGGATCTGCGCGGCGCACGCGCGGTTCGCTTCACTGCCCCTGGGCGAGCTGGTGGCGCCCGCAGTGCGGATGGCTCGCCAAGGTGCGACGATCAACGCTGAGCAGGCCTACATCTTCGAGCTGCTATCGCCGATCATCGCGACCTCGCCGGAGGCCCGTGCCCTGTACGCCGAAACGCCGCCGCGCGAGGGCCAGCTGCTGCGCCAGCCGGATGTGGCCGACGGCCTGGAGCGCTTGGCCGCCGAGGGTGCGGCGCCGTTCTACACCGGCGAAATCGCCACGGCCGTGTGCGACTGGGTCGGTGAGCGCGGCGGCATACTCTCGCTCGCCGACCTCGCCGCCTACGAGACGGTGCCACGTGAGCCGATAGACATCAGCTACCGCAGCCTGCGGGTGCGGACAAACCCCCCGCCCTCGGCTGGTGGCATTCTGATCGCGGCGGTCCTGGCCGAGCTAGACCGCGAGCCGGTAGCGCCCACCCGCGAGCGGCTCGTTGCGGCGATGATCGACGCCCAGCGCGCGCGCAGCGCAGCGTTCATGGAAAACCTGCACCTGCGCGGCTTTCAGGAGGAGTTCCTCGGTGGCCGCCGGGGCAACACGACACATATCTCGGCCATCGATGAGGGCGGTTGGACCTGTACGACGACGGTCAGCAACGGGTCCTGCTCGGGTGTAGTCGTCCCCGGGACCGGGCTGCACCTGAACAACATGCTGGGCGAAGCGGACCTCAATCCGTCGGGCTTTCACCTGCACCCACCGGGCCGCCGGCTGCCGTCGATGATGGCGCCCACCCTCGTCCGGCGCGCGGACGGCGCTGTCGAGCTGGCCCTGGGCTCGGCGGGCTCGAACCGTATCCGCTCGGCGATCCTCCAGGTGATTTGCAACGTCGTGGATCGCGGCATGGGCCTTGCGGAGGCAGTCCAGGCCCCGCGGCTGCACTGGGAGGACGGCGTGCTCTACGTCGAGCCCGGCGCCGAGCCCACGAATCTGGAAGGGATCGTGACCGCACGCTTCAACGGGCGCAATGTCTTTTTCGGCGGCTGCCAGGCAGTGCGGCGAGACCCGGACTCGGGCCGGATGGTCGGTGCGGGCGACCCGCGTCGCGGCGGCGCCGTCATCGCGGTGTGAGCGCGGCCGCCACGCCGCCGCCAGACGCCGGACCTCCAAGCCGACGGGCGCGGTCGACCGCCGGGAGGATCCGACCGTGATCAGCGAGTGATACCGGTGTGCCCCACCGAGTAGCGTCCTGGTTGGGGCCAGACGGACAGTCCGTGCGGACCGGCCCCTACCGGGATCTTCCTGATCAAGGCGCCATCGACGGTGGACAGCACATAGACGACGTTGTCGTAGCGGCCCGAGAGCCATAGCTGGGTGCCGTCGGCGGTGAGATTGCCCATGTCGGGGCTGCCGCCGCCGGGAATGTGCCACTTGGTGATCGGGACACCGGTGTCCGCGTTGAGCACGCTGACGCTGCCTTCCCCACGGTTGGAGACGAACAGTCGCTTGGCATCGCGGGACAGGTAGAGGCCATGCGCGCAGCGGCCGGTGGGGATGAACCGCTGCACTGTGGTCGCCGCACCGTCGAGCACCCACAACCCGCCGGCGTCGCAGTCAGCCGTGTAGTAGGCCGAACCGTCCGGTGCGAGCTTGACGTCTTGGGGTCCCATGTGGGTGTGCCGCACCGGCATGGGGATGACCCGCAGCAGCTGGTGGGACGCCACGTCGACCACCGCGATTGCGCCGGCGAACTCACAACTGAACACGGCGGTGCGACCGTCGGCGGAGAAGTCACCGTGGTCGATGCCGGCGCACGTGGGGGTCGGCGTGATGTCGCGTTGGACCCAGCTGTGCGGGTCGTACCAGACCAGCTCGCGCTGGGCCTCAGCCACCGCGATCGCGTACTGGCCGTCCGGGGTGAAGTACAGGTTATACGGATCGATGACGGGGATCTGCCGGCTGGGCAACCCGGTTCTCGCATCGACGGACAGCAGGTGGTGGCCCCGGTCGTCAGTGGCATACAGCGTGCGCATGTCGTAGGAGGGCACGACGTGCTGCGGCTGGCGGCCTACCGGGTACCGGGCTATCACCGTGAACGTCGCCGGATCGATCACCCACACATCACCGGAGTTCGTATGCGGCACGTAGACCAGTGGCCGGTCCTCGCGGACCGCACCCGAAAGCATCCCAGCGCCGGCGGCGGCGTAAACGTTGTGGGGATCGGCCAGTAGCGGCATCCCCGGCAGAACGTCCATTGCGGTATCGAGGGGCTGATCTGGCGGGCTCGATGGCGGCATGGCGGTGGGAGAATGCGGCGCGGGGTCCAGCCCACCCCAGTCAGCCAGCACCGCGAGTACTAGCAGCAACAGTAGAAGCAGCGGCAGACGACTTGGCATAGCTCAGAGACCCCCGGCATCCAGAGTAAGGCGCCACCGATTCGCATCTCATCGCGGCCCCGATCGCGGCCAGCGCAGCGTCTGCACCGCCACAACTCCACCGTTCGGACGGCAGGCCGACCACAGCGCAGATTCAGGCACTGTCTGATCAGGCTGGCGACCTGTTGCCAGGCGCACAGATCCGTCACTCAGTTTCCACCGCTGGCGAGATGGGCATCGGGACAGTGGAATGTCCTTGTGACGTGGAGGGAGGAACCCGATATGGCCGAGTCGGGCGTGGTGAGGTGGTTCGAGGATCTCAGCGTCGGTGACGTCGCCCTGGTCGGCGGGAAGAACGCCTCGCTCGGAGAAATGATCCGGAACCTGTCGCCGAAGGGCATTCGAGTGCCAGGTGGGTTTGCCACCGTTGCCCAGGCGTACTGGAACTTTCTGGATGCCAACAACTTGCGCACGGCCATCTCGGAGCAGATCGGCTCATTGCACCGTGGCGCTGACCTGGCCGAGGTAGGCGACACCATTCGCCGGATGATTATGGACGCTGAGTTCCCACCAGAGCTCGCCCAGGGGCTCAGCGACGCATACCGCGAGCTCGGGACTCGCCTGAAGCGAGAGGATCCGGACGTGGCGGTGCGTAGCAGCGCCACGGCTGAGGACCTTCCCGAGGCCAGCTTCGCCGGTCAACAGGAGACATTCCTCAACGTCACAGGTGAGAAAGCGTTGCTGGAGGCCTGCAAACGTTGCTACGCGTCCCTGTTCACGGACCGGGCGATCAGCTACCGGCAGGACCACGGCTTCGACCACCTCAAGGTGGCCCTCGCCGTCGGCGTGCAGGAAATGGTCCGCTCCGACCGCGCCGGTGCCGGCGTGATGTTCTCCATCGATACCGACAGCGGCTTCCCGCATGTGGTGCTCATCGACGCCTCATGGGGGCTGGGCGAGTCCGTCGTCGCCGGGACGGTGGACCCGGATGAGTACCTGGTTTTCAAGCCGCTCCTGGAAAGCGAGACATTGACGCCGGTGATCTCCAAGAAGGTCGGGAGAAAGCGATCCAAGATGGTCTACAGCGAATCCCGCGCCGACCCGACAAAGATCGTCGAGACAACAGAGCAGGAACGGCTGGCCTTCGTGCTCGATGACCGGGAAATACTGCAGCTGGCCAGGTGGGCGACCGTGATCGAGGACCACTACGGCGGTCCGACGGACATGGAATGGGCCAAGGACGGCGAGAGCGGTGAACTCTACATCGTCCAGGCCAGACCCGAGACGGTGCAGGCGCGCAAAGATGCCTCGGCCATGCAGTCGTACCAACTGAGCCAGCAGGGCACGCGGTTGACCAGTGGTCTGGCCATCGGGGACGCCATCGCCGCCGGGAAGATCTGCAACCTGCGCAGCGCCGACGAGATCGACCGATTCGAAGACGGTGCCGTACTTGTCACCGGTATCACCGACCCGGACTGGGAACCGATCATGAGGCGGGCAGCGGCCATCGTCACCGACCACGGCGGCCGCACCTCCCACGCCGCCATTGTGAGCCGAGAGCTGGGCGTGGCCGGTGTCATCGGCACCGGCGATGCCACCACCATCCTGTCTGACGGGCAGGAGATCACCGTCTCCTGCGCAGAAGGCGAGGAGGGCGTCGTCTACGAGGTGATCCTCGATTACGAACAGCGCGAGATCGACCTCGCCGACATCCCTGCAACGTCGACTGAGGTCATGCTGAACGTGGCCGATCCCTCAGCCGCCTTCCGGTGGTGGCGGCTACCGGCCGACGGGGTCGGTCTGGCCCGGATGGAATTCGTCATCAACAACCAGATTCAGATCCACCCGATGGCGCTCATCCACTTCGATGATCTCGAGGACACCGACGCCCGTGACCGGATCGCCGAAATGACCCAAGGCTATGACGACAAGAGCGAGTTCTTCGTCGCACGCCTGGCTTACGGGATCGCCCGCATCGCCGCCGCCTGGTGGCCAAAGCCGGTCATCGTCCGGATGAGCGATCTCAAGACCAACGAGTACGCGAGGCTCGTCGGCGGTACCGCGTTCGAGCCGGGGGAGGAAAACCCGATGCTCGGCTGGCGCGGAGCGAGCCGCTACTACAGCGACGGCTACCGGCAGGGTTTCGGCCTCGAATGCCAGGCCGTCCGGCGGGTTAGGGACGATATGGGATTGACCAACACGGTCGTCATGATCCCCTTCTGCCGCACCCTCGAGGAAGCCGATCGGGTCCTCGAGGTCATGGCCGATCACGGCCTCCCCCGCGGCCACAACGACTTGCAGGTCTACGTGATGGCTGAGATTCCCTCCAACATCCTGCTGGTGGAGGATTTCGCCGACCGTTTCGATGGATTCTCCATCGGCAGTAACGACCTCACCCAGCTCATCCTCGGCGTCGACCGAGACTCCGAACGGCTGGCACCGCTGTTCGACGAGAACGATCCGGCTGTCACGAAGAGCGTCGAAAACTTGATCGGTTCCGCCCACGGCAAGCACCGCAAGGTGGGGCTGTGCGGTCAGCGACCCAGCGACGACCCGGACTTCGCCCGCTTCCTGGTAAGCGCCGGCATCGACTCCATCTCTGTCACGCCGGACAGCTTCCTCCAGGTGAAGAACAACGTCGCGGCTGCCGAGCAGGAACAGCAGCGAGACGGGCAGCATGAGCACAAGCCGCCTATCAGTTCTTAGCCCGAACAGATCGCGCCGCCGGCAACCTGAAGAAGGTCACTTTAGAGCTTGGCGGCAAAAGGTCGGCAATGGGCGGGACCCGTCAACGACCATGGGTCCGCTGGTGTCGGCTGAGCAGTTCGAACGGGTCACTGGCTACATCAAGTCCGGTAGGGACGACGGCGCTGATATCATTGGTGGTGACCGGGTCGGCGAGAAGGGATACTTTGTCGCACCGACGATCCTCACCAGCACCCGGGAAGACATGAAAGCCGTTCGCGAGGAGATTTTCGGCCCGGTCATCGCGGCCGCCCCCTTCAGCAAAGATTCAGACATCGTGCCGGTAGCGAACAACACCGAATATGGGCTGGGCGCTGGCGTGTTTACCCGCGACATCAGCAAGGCCATCCGCACCGCGAAACGATTGCGGGCGGGGACAGTCTGGATCAACACCTGGAACGTGGTGGACGCGACGCTGCCCTTTGGTGGCTACAAACAACGCCGTATTCAACAACTACATGGAGACAAAGACAGAGACAGTGATCACCGACCTTAGTTGAGTCCAGTCCAACACGGGCGCGTGCTGAGCTACGCGGCACGGCCCTGCGGTCACGCGACGAGGTGAAGCCTGATGCCGCAGGTTTAGAGAGCACTAGAGACGGGCATCTTTGTTGTGCGCAAATGGTTCGTGCCACCGGAGAGGTAATCCGATGAGCAATGTCGACAAGGACATCGACGAGGCCGCGGAGCCGTTTATGGAGCAAGCCGAGGAGTCGCTCGGCGACGTGGCCGACGACGAAGACCCGGAAAATACGGAGAATCCTTCGCCGCGGCTTGGTCATCGGGCTGGCAGACACCGGCAGGCCGACACCCAGCCGCCAAGCTGATCTTGGCCGTGCCCGGTGTGATTGAGGATCTGTATCGGCGATCTAACGGGCGGGAACGGATCCCGGGGTGCTGATGCACCGCCACGGCGTCCGGCACTGTTGTCATACATCGGACGACGGCGAGGGGTGGCAGGATGGGCAAGCTCGTGGTGACGGAATTCGTCTCCCTGGACGGGGTATTCGAAATCCCGGCGGAAGCGAGAGTTTCGAGCACGGCGGCTGGACGTTCACCTTCGACCGCGGCGTTGAGGGCGACCAGTTCAAGCTCGCTGAGCTGGAAGCGGCCGACGCCCAGCTGTTGGGCCGGCGCACCTACCAGGGCTTCGCGAAGGCATGGCCGTCGATCACTGATGAGGTCGGCTTCGCCGACAAGATGAACAACATGCCCAAGTATGTTGTGTCCGCCACGCTGGCGAACGCGGAATGGACGAATTCCGGGGTACTGCGTGGCCCGCTCGATTCGGAGGTTCCCGCGTTGAAGGCCCGCCACGCCGGGGACATTCTGGTCGCCGGCAGCGGCCAGCTCGTTGGTGGCCTGATGCAGCACGACCTGGTCGACGAGTTCCGGTTGATGGTCTTCCCGATCGTGCTCGGCACCGGTCGGCGGCTGTTTGCCGATAAGACCCCGACCACCCGGCTGGCCCTGGTCAACGCCACCCCGATCGGCCCGGACGGCGTCACCATCCTCACCTACAGCCGAACCCGCGACCCGCGCTGACCGACTTCACCGGCGGATCCGGGACGCGGCAGGCAACGCTGCCAGCAAGGCTCAAGAAGGCTTGGAACGAAGCAGCCATCGATGTGGGCGCACTGACTGAAGAGGACGGGGCATGAGCATTGCGATCGTGAGCGCTGCCGGCGGGGAGATCGTTTCGGCTGGCCCGATGCGGATTCGCATCCTTGAAGACGGTGGACATACCCAGCACCGGCTCGGCGTGGTGGAGGTGACCATTCCGCCACACGTCGACGGCCCGCCCCAACACATCCACCACGGGCACGAGGAAACGTTCTATGTGGTCTCGGGAACCCCGACGTTCACTTGCGGCACTGACGCGATCACCGCAGCATTCGGCACCCTGGTTACCGCTCCGATCGGCGTCCCGCATACCTTCGGCAACCCAGGCGAGCTTCCCGCGATCATGCTATGCACCATCTCCCCGGACCTCTACATCGACTACTTCCGCGAGCTCGACGCACTCTCCACGGGAACGGCTGGGCTGGACCCCCGCGCCGTCGCGGAAGTGATGGCCCGTTACGCCACGGAGGTTGTCAAACCAACACCGTGAGCGCACTGGACGGCGAGGAGACCATCGGGCACCGGGAACGCATCGCCGGCGTCGCCTCTCGCCGAGCCCACCGCCGTCTTTCGGTGGCGTATGGTTGTCCGGACAACGACACCCGGCAAAAGTGGAAGGCCGCGAGGGATGCCGCGTCGCGACCGAGCCAAGGCGGTGGATCGGAGCAGTCCGCTGCCGCTGTGGGCGCAGGTCCAGGAGGACTTGCGCAGGCGGCTGGGCACCGGCGCGTTCGCCGAGCGCTTTCCCACCGAGCTGGAGCTGGTCGGGCAGTACGCGGTGTCCCGGCACACCGTCCGGGAGGCGCTGCGCCGGCTGCGTGATTCAGGTGTGCTCGATTCCGCTCGCGGACGGGGTACGTGGCTTGCGCAGCAACCCATCGGGCAGCCGCTGGGCAGCCTGTTCCACCAGGTCGAGGCACGGGGACTGCAGCAGCGCAGCGACGTGCTGGCACTGCGCGCGGAACGCAACCCGGAAGCGGCGAGGCGACTGGAACTGTCAGCCGACGCCGAGTTGGTCTACTTGGAGCGCCTGCGGTGGGCAGACGAGGAACCACTAGCCCACGATCGGATCTGGTTGCCGGCGGCCCTTGCCGCGCCGCTGCTCAACGCCGAGTTCACCAGCAGCGGGCTCTACGACGAACTCGCCGCCCGCTGCGGGGTGCGCCTGACCGGCGGCCGGGAACGGATCAGCGCCGTGGTGCCGGATAAGGCCACCAGGTCGCTGTTGGCCGTTCCGCGCACCGCGGCTTGCTTGCTCATCGAACGCACCGGCTGCCTGCACCGCCGGCCCGCCGAGTGGCGGGTGGCCACGGTACGCGGTGACCGGTTCGCCGTCCTCACCGACTGGGGACCGCGCGGCAACATCCTGAGGGCGGACAGCGGTGTCACGACGTCCGCTGGCCGCCTCACGAATGCCGATCTCTCGCCTGTTACGGGTGCTGCTGAAACAGCCAGAACAGCCACGCCAGCGACGGCACCAGCACCACGGCACCCAGTATCAGGCTGATCAGCATCGCCCGCAGCGTCGGTGGGCCGGCGGTCGCGTTGTCGATACTCAGCGAGGGTACGAGAAGTAGTGGGAACTGCGCCACGGCCCACGCCCACAGCACAGCGGTCACCGCCAGCGCTGCCATGATGCGCACCAGCCGGAAGCGGCGGGTAGTCAGCAGCCACAGCGAGGCCAGCCCGGCCACCGCGGATGCAGCGACCAAGGGCAGTACCCGGCCGGTGAGCCCGGCGAACAGCAGGGGCGCGTCCGCGTGCAGCACCGCGATGCCGACCAGCGCCACCGCCCCGACGATCAGGCCGGTGCCTAGCGCGCGGCGGCGGAAGGCCTCGGCCAGGTCGTGCTGGGCGCCCCGGATTGCGTCGGCGCACAGGTAGACCGCGGCCAGATAGGCGCAGATTCCCACTGCGAGCACCCCAGCTAGCAGCGAAGTGGGATTCACCCAGCTAACCAGCACGGCTCCCTGGCCAATCCGGGCGGCACCCGCCCGGAAGCGATCCCGCCGGCCACCGTGCCGAGGAAAAACGGGGTGAGCACTGATGAGCTCGCGAAGGCCGCGCGCGAACAACACCAGCGCGGGAAGCCGACCCCAAAGCAGGCGATGATGATGTGCCAGCCCAGCGAGAAACCCATCTGCGACCGGGCCGCGACGAAATCACCGATGCCGGCGGCTCGGACGAGGACGAGCGAGGCCATGACAGGCACCTCCCGAGCACTATCGGTGTCCATAGGCTAGTGCGTTTGTCCGGACAAGATGGCTGTTCACGTCAGCGCCCGTTCGAGGTACCGTCTCGTTGTCCGGACATTAGGATAGTGACGGGCGGAGGGCTGCGATGATCCTGCAACAGTTCTACCTGGCCTGCCTGTCGCAGGCGTCTTACCTGGTTGCCGACGAGGTCTCCCGGCGAGCGGTGGTCGTCGACCCGCGACGTGACGTCAGCGAGTACCTGGATGCGGCACGGCAGCGGGACCTGTCCATCGAGCTGGTGGTGCTGACCCACGTGCACGCCGACTTCGTTCCGGGGCACAGCGAGCTGGCGGCGCAGACGGGTGCCGAGGTCGGGATGGGCGCGGCCGCTCCGGTGAGCTTCCCGATCCGCCGGCTTGCCGACGGTGAGCGGATTCACCTCGGCGACCGGCGTGGCGGGGTAATGATCGAAGTGCTCGCCACTCCCGAGTCGATCACACTGGCGGTCTATGAACATGCTTGTGACACCGCCCCGGCGGCGGTGCTGACCGGTGACACCCTGTTCCTGGGCGACGTCGGCCGCCCGGACCTGCTCGGCTCGGCCGGGCGTAGCGCCGAGGAGATGGCCCGCGAGCTGTACCGCTCGCTGAGGACCCGGATCATGCCGCTGCCCGATGAGGTCCTGGTGTATCCCGGTCACGGCGCGGGCAGCGCGTGCGGGAAGGCGCTGTCGTCGCAAACCGTCTCAACCCTGGGTCAGCAGCGCGCGGTGAACTACGCCCTGGCCCCGATGAGCGAGGACGAGTTCGTCACCGCGGTCACCGAGGGCCTACCCGACCCGCCGGCCTACTTCGCGCAGGAGGTGACCCTCAACCGCGCCGGGCATGACGCTTTCGACCCGGATGCCACCATCCCGGAGGTCCCGGCCGCGGAGGCGGTACGCCGGGGCCAAGGCGGCGTTCTGCTCCTCGACGTGCGGGATGACCAGGCCTTCGCGGCCGGTCACCTGCGCGGTGCGGTCAACGTCGGGCTCTCCGGGCGCTTCGCCGAATACGCCGCGGCGGTGCACGCACCGGAGCAGCCGGTCATCCTCATCGGCAACACCGGCGAAGCTGCCGAGGCCCGCCTGCGGCTGGCCCGAGTCGGCATCGACACCGTCGTCGGCGCGGTCACCGATCTCGAGGCCCTGATCGCCCAACCAGATCTGACGTCAACCCAGAGCCGGTTGACCAGCCTGCAGGCCGCCGAACGCATCGCCACCATCGCCGACCTCCAGGTCGTCGACGTCCGGGGTCCGGGCGAATTCGCCGGGGGCGCCCTGCCCGGCGCGGTCAACCTGCCGCTGCCCAGATTGCGCGAGCTGATGTCTGATCTCGATCCGGCCCGGCCGGTCCTGGTGAATTGCGCCGGAAGTTACCGTTCCATCGCCGCCGCGAGCCTGCTGGCGGCCAACGGCTTCGCCGACGTCTCCGACCTCATCGGCGGCTGGAACGCCTGGCAAACCGAGCGCGACGCAGCCCGCACTGGCTGAACCTGAGTGCGCTGATCACCTCGGCGCGAGCCAGATCTCTGCGATGCGGTGCAGCAGACGATGGACTCTCATTGTCACAGGCACACCCAGTTCAAACCCGAATCCGCAAGTAGGCGAGCACGAACCTTCAGCGAACCGTAAGGCGGACCTCTACCTTCCCATCTTGACACCTCACCTCGTAGTAAGGGGCGGGCACGGTGGCGGGTCCTCTTACCACTCCACCGTCTGAAAGCCGAAAGATACTTCCATGACAAGAACATTCCACCATCAAGTTATTGACCTGTCCCAGGTGAAGCGGACATCCGCGGTGAGAGCACCGATCCGATAGGGCATATAGCTTTTCATCTTTTTTGTAAAGCATTATGCGCACGCCATTTGTTCTTGCCAGGGTAAGGGTTTCCTCGGCGAGGTCATTTTCTGCGATCACTGGCGTCCATTCCTGTGGCCATTCCTCGAATGCTGTCTGACTGACGCCCACGCCTTTGACGAAAGAAAGATAGCCGCCAAGGTAAGCGAATGCTCCGGCGATCGTCATGGCGCCAAGCGACAAGAGACACGCTTTCGTTCGATCGCCGCTGCGACGGGCTTTGAAGGAAAGTATTTGAATGGAGAGTGCGGTGGCGTTCCCCAAAGCATGGACGGATCCCACCCGTTGCTGTGCGCCCCACAGCTCCGCCCAGTCAGACAGCCCAGC
>JBHELN010000124.1:0-6109 GCA_046263115.1 Pseudonocardiaceae bacterium
CTTCCCGATCCCGACGCGGGCAGGCACTTTTACGCTGCGGTGTTTGACTACTCATATCAGCCTGTCGAGGGCGCCGGCTCGGAGTACACCACCTTCCATCGAGGCGGCGACCCGCTCGGTGGTATCGGCGGCTTGGACTACCGGCCACCGGATACGCCGCCGCACTGGATGGCCTATTTCATGGTCGCCGACGCCGACGCCGCGGCAGCCGCGGCCACCGAGCGCGGCGCGACAGTGCTCAGCGGACCCCTCGACACTCCCTACGGCCGGATGGCCGCGATCAAGGATCCACAGGGAGCCACATTTTCGATCATGGCTGCGGTGTCGCCCAGCTGATCAAGCCATCCGGAACGCGGCGTCGGACGGCGCGCCGAGCTCGGCGTGGAACACCACCACAACCTGCTCATCGCCGTCCGGCAGCCGCTGCAATTCGGCGTCGGGTCAGCGTGCCAGCGAACGCCCTCGACAGCCGCCTAGCCGACAGGACACTGGCCGCCCCGAGCTGGCCCGCGACAACACCATCGGGTCCAAACCCCGGCCGGTGAGGTACCGGCCCGCGTATACGAACAGCACCCCGTACAGGAATGAGGCCGTCAGGCAGGCCGCGGCGCCGCGCACGCTGCCGCCCGACCGCCACGGCGCAAAGATCACCAGTGCGCCGGCGAAACCGAGATGAGCCCGGCGGCACGGATCGCGGTCATCGTGCGCTCCACGCGCGCCAGTAGCGCCACCGCCACCGTCCACAGTGGGGTTGTGGCGTTGAGGATGCCGGCATCCGCAAGCCGCCCGGCAGGCAGATCAAACCCAGCACGGCAGCGGCGAGCAGCATTCGCAGGAACACCGCCCGCATCGGCGTGAAGGTGCGCAACCCGATCTTGATCCAGACGAAGCTGGATCCCCAGATCAGCGCGAGCAGCGCCAGCCGTACCAGGCCGCTGTGCCGAATTGTCCAACATCCCATGCTCCCAGTGTGAGCCCGTGGTCGCCGGAGCTCGGGAACCGCGACAGAACGCTTTTCCGACACTGCCTGTAGCGGGCAAGTTCACTTCTCGGTAACCGATGGAGAGTTCTTGCGAATGCAATTGCACGTGCATTGACCTCTGCAGCGGCCCGTGCTAGATTTTATCTTTCGAAATGGTTGCGCAGAGTTATCCTAAGAACGCGGCGTTGCCTAACAATGATAAAGATTCACCAGGAAAGGCTGTCGACCAATGGCGGCGACGTTCACAACGGCGACCCGTGCCGCCGGCTTCACCGCAACGGGGAGGTCGCCCTGCTGAACATCCTGGACAGCGCCAGAGGAATGATTCTCTAGGCTGATATGCGGTTATGTGACCGAACGATGTCGGCAAAAGGATATGCAGATATGAGCTATGCGAGAAGCCGAGGATCATTCTTGATGTGGTTTACCTGCGGCTTCGAACATATAGATCATGCCATTAAAGATGACGATATGGCAATCGGAATATCCGCTGGCGCCGGCCGATACACGGCCCTTTGTGGGGCCACTGTGAACGTTGCGTCCATGATCTGTCCCCCGGGCCGACGTTGTTCCTCCTGCGAGGCCGCCGTGCTCCGAGCCGAGCGTGATTCGCCCCGACGCGACCTCCCATTTCCCACTCAGCCGGACGGCCGTGGCCGGCACCGCGACTCGGCAGCTGCCCAGACCGGCTACCGGTTATTCGGTCGACGTAGGTGAATAGGTCACGCGGCCGCTGATTGCTGCTCACATCGCGCGGTAATCGCGGGGACTGAACCGCGGACCGAAGCGGGGCCGCCGGAACCCGGATGCCTCGATGTAGCGCACCGCTCGATGCCGCTGCGGTGTATAGGGCGCCAGAATTTCGAGCATGCCTTGGTCGTCTAAAGCTCGCCCCACGAGCGCGTAGCCGACCACAGAAGGGACGTGGTAATCGCCGATGCTTACTGCGTCGGCATCCGCCCACGCCCGCTGAGCCACCTCGGCAGCCGTCCAGATTCCGATACCGGGAACCTTGCACAGCAGGTCACGGCCGGCCTTTCCGGCGAGTACCACGGCAGCTTCCAGCCTGTGCGCCACCGCAGCCGCCGCCAGCACGGCCTGGCGGCGCGACTGATCCACCCCGGCGCGGTGCCACTCCCAGTCCGGGATGGCGCGCACCGCCGCCGGGGTCGGTGGCACCCGCAACCCGCCGGGACCGGGCGCTGGTTGCCCGAAACGCCAGCACAGTTCGCGCCAGGACCGGCGCGCCTCGACACCGGTGACCTTCTGCTCCAGCACGGCCGGCACCAGCACATCCCAGACCCGGTGGGTCGCACCCAGACGCAGGCCCGGCATCCGGCGGCGGATCTGTGAGACCAGTGGGTGGTGGGGCACGAAGGCACTGTCGTCGTCATCGGCGCCGAGCAGCGCAGGCAGGCCGTCCAGCGCCCACCCCGCACCCGGCCCCCATCCGCTGGCGTGGACCACACCGCTGGAGTCGCGGCGTAGCACCAAGGTCACCGCACCGGCCGGGGTAGTGCCCGCGCGCCACACCGACCCGTCGGCGTCCACCCGCATCGTGGGATCGCCCCGGCCGCGGCGCAGTGGAGCCAGCACCGCCCGAAGATCGAGCGGGTACTGCGGCGTCCAGGACCGGCCCTCAGACATCGGCCGAGAAGCGTATAGCCCCGTCGGGCAGCACCACCCCAGGCCAGACCCGCAGCCCGTCCCGCAGCTCGCAGCGTGCCCCCACCACCGCGCTGTCCCCGATGACTGCATCGTGCAGCACCGCATGTGAGCCGACCTGCGCACCCGCACCCAGCACGCTGCGCTGCACCTCGGCATACGGGCCGACTTGAGCATGGTTCATCAGTACCGAGCCGAGTACTTGCGCCCCGCGGTGGACCACCGCGCCGGCACCCACCACCGAACCGCCCTCAACCCGCGCGCCGGCGTGCACGGTGGCGCCGGGCAGCACCAGTGCCTCACCCACCGGGCCGGGCAGCGCAGGAGACGGCGCCAGGCCGCGTACCAGATCGGCGGAGCCCTGGACGAAGGCGGCCGGAGTGCCCAGGTCCAACCAGTACGAAGCATCCACATGAGCGTGTAGATGGGCCCCCGACGCCAGCAGCCCAGGGAAGGTCTCGCGCTCCACAGACACCGCGCGCCCCGGTGGGATGGAATCGATAACCTCCCGGCGAAACGCGTAGCACCCGGCGTTGATCAAGTCGGTCGGCGGGTCGTCGGTCTTCTCCAGGAAGCCGAGTACCCGGCCCTCGGCGCTGGTCGGCACGCAGCCGAAGGCCCGCGGATCAGGCACCCGCACCAGGTGCAGCGTCACGTCCGCCCCCGTCCGGCGGTGGGTTCGCACCACCTCCGCCGGGTCCAAACCGGACAGCACATCTCCGTTGAACACCAGCACATCGGGCTCGGTCAGCGCGGAGGCGACATTGCGGATCCCGCCCCCGGTGCCCAACGGCTGGTCCTCGACGACGTAGTCCAGCTTCAGTCCCAGTGCCGACCCATCACCGAAGTGGGTCGCGAACACCTCGGCCCGGTAGGAGGTTCCCAGCACCACGTGCGCCACGCCGGCAGCGCGGATCCGGCCCAATAGGTGGGTGAGCAACGGCACGCCCGCGGTGGGCAGCATCGGCTTGGGCGCAGACAGCGTCAACGGCTGCATCCGGGTGCCCAAGCCGCCGACCAGCACGATGGCTTCGACACCGGGCAACGGGCCAGCCGGCGCGGAAATGGGACTCGACGCCATGACACGAACTCCTCAAGGTTCAACCACCTGACGCAGGCGGCGAACAGTCTGCCGGTGCACACGGCGACCAGCCAGAGGGGCGACGTTTCCACCAGTAAGCGCTCCGGGCGTCAGCATCGCTTCCGGCGCCGCTCGGCGCGGCGCAGCAGCTGCAGGCGGGTGGCCAGCCCGGCCCGCAACGCCAGCCGCAGCGGCGCATACAGCGGGCCTGGATGCCGGTCGGCAAGGTAGCGGTAGGTGCTGTGGTGGTGCTCGACGAGCATCGGCCCGGAGACTCGGCTGGTGGCATGGCCGCCGACGTGAGTGACCTCGGCAGTGGGCACGTAGACGTTAAACCATCCGGCGCGGCCCAGCCGGTCGCCGAGGTCCACGTCTTCGAAGTACATGAAGTATCGGGTGTCGAACCCGCCGACGGACTCGAAGGCGGCCCGGCGCAGCAGCAGGCACGACCCGGACAACCACTCCGCGGTGCGTTCGCCCAATGCGGTGTCGGACTGGCGGTATGCCACCGTCCAGGGATTGTCCGGCCAGAGGGGGCCGAGCACCGCATGCCCGGTGCCGCGGCCCAGGGCAGGCAGCAACCGCGCAGACGGGTACACCTGGCCATCCGGTTGGCGGATCAGTGGCCCCAATGCGCCCGCCCTGGGCCATCGCTGCGCAGCGGCGAGCAGCTCGTCGAGACTGCCGGGGTGCCACTCGATGTCCGGGTTGGCCACCACCACCCACCCCACCTGGGGTTCGCACTCGGCGACCGCCCGGTTGGCAGCAGTGCCGTACCCGACGTTCTCGCCGATCCGCAGTAGCTGCACACCATCGCGGCCGGCCGCGCGCTCGGGGGCCCCGTCGGTGGACCCGTTGTCTGCCAGCAGCACCCGCAGCGGCCGGCTGGTGGCCTTGACGACCGAATCCAGGAACGTCTCCAGCGTGTCGCCTGGCGAGTACGTCACCGTGACGATCGCCAGCTCCGGACCGTAAGAGTCAGTGAGCGGCATGGCGCCCGATTCTGCCCCCTGGTGCGCGCGACCCTACTAGCGGGACCGCCGGCGTGCCGCCGCTGCGGCCTGGCTGTAGGCCTCCGGGTAGAGGGCCGCACTCGCGCCCAGGAGAATTCCTTGGCGCGGCACCGCGGCCGCCGGCAGCTCCACCCGGCGGGCCGGATCTTCGAGCAGCTGGCGAGCACTGGACTGACCGGCCACCAGAGGGCGACACACCGGCACCGGAGCGCGACACACCGGGCATGCGGGCGCGACACACCGGCTTCGGTAACGGACACACAGAGTTATCGCCCGTTGTCGACGAAATCACCCACGTGGAGTAGAGGTGGTAACGTTACTATAACGTTACTATACAAGGAGTCGCACACCATCTACTGACCGCGGCGGGGAGAGCCGCTTTTTCCCTTTCGGGGGAGGGGGACGTCGCTAAGAGCTAGAACCACGCTGGCGCCGGATTGCGCCCGCGCAATGGCGCGCGCGCTCAGAACAGAGGGGGAGACGGTGGTCGCTCATCGAATCCGAATTGGGGCAGCCTTCGCCACCTTGAGCGCAGCAACGTTAGCAGTGACGGTCAGCGCGGCGGCGCCCGGGTCGGCGCAAACGTCGGTTGGTCAAGCGAACCCGGTAGCCCTCATCACCGGTGCCAAGTCAATTAACGCCACCGAAGAGCGGTACGAGATCAAAGGAACCGATCTCGGCATCATGTGGACCGACGAGCGGGGGCGGATCCTGGCCGCGTTCGGCGACACCTTCGGGGCGGGATGGACCGGCGTCGAGAGCGGATTCGCCCGACCGGCCACCATTGACTGGCGTTCGAACACCCTGGCCCGCAGCTCCGACCGCAACCCGGCCGACGGTATGTCCTTCGACAACTACGTCACCGACCGTCCTGGCCACGCCAAAGAACTGCTGCCCTCGCTCAAGCGGGAAGGCGTCGAGACGACCAAGATCCCGACCGGCGGAATCAACATCGACGGCCGCAATTACCTGGCCTACATGTCGATACGAAAATTCACCGAACCCGGGCAATGGATCACGAACTACAGCGGCGTTGCCTACTCCGACGATGGCGGGCAGAACTGGACGGATGCCCCGAGCGCGCGCCGCCCGAACACCGCTAGCCTCGACAACACCTTCCAGATGATCGCCTACGCCCGGCGAGACGGTTACGTCTACGCCTTCGGGACACCCAATGGTCGTTTCGGCGCCGCTCACCTGGCCCGGGTATCCGAGAACCAGTTGCTGGACAACTCCGCCTACGAGTACTGGACCGGCCAGGGCTGGGAACGCGGCACCAGCACGATCGCGACCCCGATCGTGGCGGAGCCGGTCGGGGAGTTGTCCGTCCGCTTCGACAAGACACTCAACAGCTGGGAAATGATGTAT
>JBHELN010000125.1:0-2516 GCA_046263115.1 Pseudonocardiaceae bacterium
CCGAGCTGTGTCGACCGAGCCAGCCAGTCCGGTGAGCTCAACAACGATGGCAGATCCCTCGTGCGCGAACAGCTCGTCGACGTCGCCGAGTAACTCGGACAGCCGAACCTTTATCCCCGGTGTGATACGGCGAAGGCGCAGTGCGTGGGCCGCATTGTGGAACTGCTCCGGAAACTGCTGATAGATGCCATCCGTGTCTTCCAGATCCTCGATGTCCACTGGGCACCCCTCCCCGTCGAGCACTTGCTTCGGCGGAGCGACGAACCGATTACTCGACTTTCGCACTTTTGGTGTGAGTCCTACCGGGCGGTGGCGGGGGGTGTGACGAGGGCGTCTGGCGGGTCACGGCGCGGCGAGTGGATCTTGGGGGGTGTTGGGTGGAGCATCGGCGGTTCCTAACAACAGCTCTGCCGCAAGCGAAAGAGTGTTCCGCCGATGCTCCGGGTCTCTACCCTACCGGGCGCGTTGACGCGTGTCCTGGCGACCTTCCGGCCATGTTTCACCGCGCCGACCTTCGAGACGTTCATGATGATGGTGGCGGGGTTGTTCGCGCAGCCGGTCCGGCGGACGGTGTGCGGGATACTCACGGGCGCGGGCCTGGCTCGGGTGTGGCATCACGGCCGGGCGCACCGGTTCTTCTCCCACGCACGGTGGAACCCTCAGCAGGTCGGGTTGCTGCTGGCGGAGTTGATCGTTGCTCGGCTGATGGCGGCTGGTGCGCCGATCACGGTCGCGGTCGATGACACCTTGTTTCGCCGGCGCGGCAAGAAAGTCCATGCCGCAGGCTGGTTTCATGACGGGTCGGCCGCCGGGCAGGTCAAGCTCGGGTTCGGCAACAACTGGGTGGTGGTGGCGATTATCGTGACGCTGCCGTTGATGTCGCGTCCGGTGGCGTTACCGGTGCTGGCCGCCTTAGCGGTCAAAGCTGGCCGTTCGAAGCCGGACCTGGCCCGCGACCTGATCGATCTCATCGCCGAACGGTTTCCTGACCGACAGATCCATGTTGTGGCCGACGCGGCCTACGGCTGTAGTGCGTTCATCGGTCTGGGTGACGGCATGACCATGACCACCCGCGCCAAAGCCAACGCGGTGTTCTCCCAGATGGCGCCACCCCGGACCGGCCAACGCGGCCGCCCCAAACTCAAAGGCGATCGGATCGGCACCCCAGCCGATATCGCCGCCACAGCCCGGTGGCGGACCGCCTCGGTGATGCGCTACGGCGCCACCAGCACCGTGCAGATCGCCGAGCAGATCTGCCTGTGGTACGGCACCTGGCGCACCGACACCGTCCGGATCATCCTCGTTCGCGACACCGGCAGGAAACCCGCCACAACCAAGGGCTACGGCATCGCACTGGTCACCACCGACCTGTCCGCGACACCCGAGCAGATCATCGCCCGCTACGCCGCCCGCTGGGCTATCGAGGTCACCTTCTTCGACGTCAAGAACATCCTCGGCGTAGGCGAAACCCGCAACCGCGTCAAGAAAGCCGTCGAACGCACCGTCGCATTCGGACTCCTCTGCCACAGCATCCTCATCATCTGGTACGCCCTACACGGCCACGACTCAACCGACACCAGCCAACGGCGCTCCTCCGCACCCTGGTACCGATCCAAGACCGAACCAGCCACCCTCGACATGCTCACCAAGCTCCGACGCCAGATCATCGCCACACGATTTATGCCACCCACGCCCAGACCAGCCACAACCCAAGAAATCATGGAAGTCCATCAAGCCTGGGCACACGCCGCCGCATAACCGCGAAAGTCGAGAGATGCAAGGCCATGAAGTTAAAGCGCTGGCACGGTGCAATCCACTCCCGCTTGGGTAGCGCGTAACCCGCGTTCGGGTAGCCATGGCACGGGTTCGCGTCGTGGGCTTGACGATGGGCGGATTCCATTAACTGAACGGCGTTGGTTCTAGACCGGCGACGGTCGCACCACGACGTCGTCGACGTTGACGAACATCACCCGGTGTCCGAACTGGATCTGGTAATAGCGCAGGTTTCCGCGCACCACGGTGTGGTTGCTCGCGTCGAACGTCACCGCCCAGTAGTACTCGGACTGTTGCACCTGACCGATCGAGTACCGCTGCCCGGCCGGCAGCCGGTACTGCAGCGGCGTGATGGCCTGCGGGGTGATGTTCGGCGGGTACGCGGCCGCCTCGGGGTAGGCCCGCCCGTACACCGGAATGCTGTCCAGGCCGGGCTTCGGCGTGACCACGAAACCGAACGAGCTCACCGCGGTCGGGTTGCTCCGCGGGTTGAGGAACCAGCCCTTCTGGCCGAGGTACCAGATCGCCGTCCAGTCACCGGCCCGGTCGGCCACGGCGAACTGCTGACCGGTCTCCACCCGGCTGCTGTGGTCGGAGATGTGCATGGTTCCCGGCGTCCCGTCCGGGTGCAGGCCGACGTCGGTCAGCAGCGGCGAGTTCGGATCCGGCCGGGTGTGCAGGATGACCGAGGTCGATCCGCGCGGCGTGCACGGCACACCCACCTCGGTGCAGCCGGTGAACGC
>JBHELN010000126.1:0-3468 GCA_046263115.1 Pseudonocardiaceae bacterium
TGGACATCAAGGGCCACACCGTGCACCGCATCCTGGTAACCCCGGCTTGCGCGATCGTCGAGGAGTATTACCTGTCATTCCTGCTGGATCGCACCCATCGGACGTTTCTTGCGATGGCCAGCGTGCAGGGCGGTATGGACATCGAGGAGGTTGCCGCCACCGCGCCCGACGCGCTGGCCAAGGTGCCGGTAGAGCCGCGTTTCGGCGTGGACGCCGCCAAAGCCGCCGAGATAGTGGCAGCCGCCGCCTTCCCTGCGGAGGTGGCGCAAGCAGCCGCTGACACCGTGGTGAAGTTGTGGGATGTCTTCGTCGCCGAGGACGCGACTTTGGTGGAGGTGAACCCGCTGGTCCGTGACGCCCAGGGAGCCATCGTCGCGCTGGACGGGAAGGTCACCCTGGACGACAACGCCGCCTTCCGCCACCCGGACCACGCCGCGCTGGTCGACTTGGCCGGGCAGGACCCGCTGGAGGCCGCAGCCAAGGCCCGGCACCTCAACTACGTCAAACTCCTCAACGGGCAGGTTGGGATCATCGGCAACGGTGCCGGCCTGGTGATGTCCACGCTGGATGTGGTCGCCGCCGCAGGGCGAGCCCACGGGGGGATAAGGCCGGCGAACTTCCTGGATATCGGCGGCGGCGCGAGCGCGCAGGTAATGGCCGACGGGCTAGAGATCGTCCTGGGTGACCCGGACGTGCTGTCGGTGTTCGTCAACGTCTTCGGTGGGATCACCACATGCGATCAGGTAGCCACCGGGATCGTGCAGGCACTGGACATCCTGGGTGACGCCGCGGCGAAGCCGCTGGTGGTACGGCTGGACGGCAACAACGTCGCCGAGGGTCAGCGGATCCTGGCGCGCGCCGCCCACCCACTGGTCACGATGGTCGACACCATGGACGCCGCGGCGGACAAAGCCGCTGAGCTAGCTGCAGTGATTCTCGCCAAGGGAGCCTGACCGGTGGCAATCTTGCTGACCAAGGACTCAAGGATCATCGTCCAGGGCATGACCGGCGCCGAGGGCCGCAGGCACACCCAGCGGATGCTGCGGGCGGGCAGCCAGCTCGTCGGTGGGGTCACCCCGGGTAAGGGCGGTCAGACCGTCGACTTCGAAGGCGCCGCCCTGCCGGTGTTCGACACGGTGGCCGAGTCGATCGCCGCTACCGGTGCCGACGTCAGCGTGGTTTTCGTGCCGCCGCGCTTCGCCAAGGCCGCGGTGCTCGAAGCGATCGACGCCGGGATCGGGCTCATCGTGGTGATCACCGAGGGGATCCCGGTGCACGACGTGGCCACCTTCTGCGCACACGCCGGTGCCACCGGTCTGGCGGCGGCTGGCCTGCGGACCCGCATTGTCGGTCCCAACTGTCCAGGGGTGATCAGTCCAGGCGCCTCGAACGCGGGGATCATTCCTGCCGACATCACTGGCCCGGGCCGGATCGGGCTGGTGTCGAAATCTGGCACGCTGACCTACCAGATGATGTACGAGCTGCGCGACATCGGTTTCTCCACTTGCGTCGGAATCGGTGGTGACCCGGTGATCGGCACCACGCATATCGATGCCCTGCAAGCCTTCGAACACGACCCCGATACCGCGGCCATGGTGATGATCGGGGAAATCGGCGGGGACGCCGAGGAGCGCGCTGCCGACTACATCAAGGCCCACATCACCAAACCGGTCATCGGTTACATCGCCGGCTTCACTGCCCCGGAAGGCAAGACCATGGGCCACGCGGGCGCCATCGTGTCTGGCTCTTCCGGCACTGCCGCCGCGAAGAAGGACGCTTTGGAAGCGGTGGGCGTCCGGGTCGGCACGACACCCAGTGACGCCGCCGACCTGATGCGCGAAATCATGAGGTCGCTGCCCTAACCGGAGTTGGTCGCCCTTCAACTACCGCTAACCTGGCCGCCATGGCCGGACAGCGCCAGCGCACGGCCGAGGAACCCGCCGGGGTGCCGTGAACTCGACGCACCGACCTCCCGGGTGGAAACGTCGGGGACGTCGAGTTCACGACACGCACGCACGGGCGCCCCACGACAACCTCGCTGGCGAGCCGCCGCGGGTACTCCGTCCGGTTACATCAGGGGCGCGTCGGCTGGATCATCGCCGAAGGGTCGGCACCGGCCTGCGAGGGTGGCAGCGTGAGCCTGCTGCTGTCGCCGGTCGCCCGTGACGAGCCCGCAGGTGAACGTACCCGTCCGCAGTGGGCCGCCTTACTCGGCGCTGCCTGCTTGCCGGCGCTGGCCTGTTACCTCGCCGTCGCCGTGCTGCTCGCGGCGCTCACCGCGGCCGCGGGGGCAGACGATGCGGTGGTGTGGCTGGCTCGGATAGCGGCGGTGGGCTGGCTGGCCGCACACCACATCCCGCTGACTATCGACTCCGCACCGCTCGGCGTCCTGCCGCTGCTGCTCACTCTGCTTCTTGGCGCGCTGGTCGCCCGCGGCGCGGCTGGTGTGGCGAAGCGGTCCGGTTTCCACCGGCCCACCGATGCCGGTTGGGTGGCGGGGGCGATCGCCGGCGTTCACGGCATCGGCGGTGCGCTGCTGGCCCTGGTCGCCACCCCAGCAACGATCACGGTGGATCCCGCGCTGGCCGCCGTGGGCTGCGCGCTCGTCGCCGGTGCCGCGGCAGGAATAGGCCTGGTCCGTCCCTGCGGGCTGGTACCCGCGGCGCTGCGCCAGGCCCCCGGATGGGTACTGCCCGGCCTGCTGGCCGGGCTGTGGGGCCTGGCAGTACTGCTCACTGCCGGCTTCACCACGGTGCTGATCGCTGAGCTGGTGTCGGCATCCGAGCTCGTGCAGCTGTCGGGGTCCGACGCGGGTAGCGTGCTCGGGCTGATCGTGCTGTCCATCGGGTACCTGCCCAACGCGGCGATCGCCGGACTGTCCTGGCTAGCCGGACCCGGTTTCTCGATCGGCGCGTTGTCGGCCAGCCCCTTCGCGGTCCAGGTCGCTCCGGTGCCGGCAGTGCCCCTGCTCGCGCCGTTACCGCCGGGACCGCCACAGTCGTGGTGGGTTGCAGTTGTTGCGGTGCCGCTGCTGGCCGGCGCCGCGGTGGGGCGCCGTTGCGCCACCGGCCGCGACCTGCCCGAGCGCCTCCAAGTGCTCGGCGTGGCCGGCGCGGTGATCGCGCTGGGCGGCGTCGTGCTCGGGTTGCTCGCCGGCGGCCGGCTCGGCGCAGCCACCTTCGATCCCGTCGACATCCCCACTGGCGCGCTCGCGGTCGCTCTGCTGGCCGCGACGTTGCTCGGTGGCTGCGCCACCGTCCTGCTGCTGCCCCACCGACGCGCCCAGCCCGATGACCTTGGCAGCGCTGCTGTCGCCGGATACGACAACAGCGCTGCCGCACTCGAGGTGGACCGCCCTGCCGAACTCGATGGCAGCAGCGCGCAGCCGCCGGTGGACGACGGCACTGGGCAGGCGCCGGTGGACGACGGCAGCGGGCACCCGCCGGCGGGCGACGCCGAGGCGCAATG
>JBHELN010000127.1:0-4116 GCA_046263115.1 Pseudonocardiaceae bacterium
GCCGCTTCGCGCTGGCGGCGGGCGCGCAGGTAGTGGAGAACGGCGTCCTGATCGCGACGGTGCTCTTCGCCGGCTGGTATTACGGAACCGGCCTGGACTTCAACCAAGTGCCGTTCGGGCTGGTGTTCACGTTGGGGGTCGGCAGCACCGTGGCGGTAGCCCTGCACGCGGCGCTCCAACTGTTCGGCACTGCCCGGGTTGGATTGCTGAGCCGGCCGTCGATGCGCTGGCGGCATGACCCCGAGACCCGTGAGATCACCCGCAGGTTGGTGCGCTCGATAGGAGTGGCGGCCTGGCCTACCGCGGCAATGTACGTGCTGCTCGCGCTGGCCGGCACGGTGCCGGGTGGCACCTTTGTGGTGCAGCTGTCCTACTCGGTCTTTTTTGCGCTGTCCTATGTCAGTGCCCGGGCGGTCTCGATGGCAGCATTGCCCGGGCTGGCCGACGCCGCTCATCGCGAAGACGGTGCCAGCTTCGCTTCGGAATGGCGGCAGGGTTTGACCTATGCGGTGATCGCCAGCCTGCCGCTGCTCGTGTTGCTCACGGTGCTTTCTGGACCCACGGCGAACCTGCTGGCCAACGGCGAGCTTCGGCATGCGGATCTGATCGGGCCACTCGGCGCCTGTATGGCGGTCGTGGCGGTGGCCCAACTCGTCGGTGGGGTGCACGATATCGGCCGTCGGGCGCTGTTTGCTCGCCTCGACGACCGAATCCCGCGGCGGGCCAGTGAGGTCGCTTTCGGCGTGATAGTCGTGGCCGCGGCCGCGGCACTGTTGCTGCCCACTGATTCCACCCGCCTGGTTTGGCTGGTCGCGGCCATTCTGGCCGGTGAACTCGCCGCCGCCGGGACGGTGTTGACCCGGGTACGGCGCGCGATCCAGCCGGAGCAGTTCCTGGACACCCCGGGCCTGGTTGCCGCGCTGGTGGCCACCCTCGCGTTGCTTCCGGTGGCTGCTGCGATGTGGTGGATCCAACAGCTGGATCACGGTGATCAGCTTGTGGATCTCGCAATTCTCTCCTTGGGCGGCGTGGTGGCGCTCGGGATCTACGTCCTAGTGCTCCGTGTCGCGGTGCGACGGATAGGTGGTGGGTCATGACACAAACCCTTCCGCCGGGTTCTGGTTCGCCTCCGGCCCCGGGCGGGTCAGGCCCGATTCCCGCTTCCGGGGGGTCTCTACAGGCCCCGGTGGTGAGCCGCAGGTTGGGCCTGGGAGCGGCCGGCTGTGCCGTGGCTGGTGGGATCCTCGCGGTGGCGGCCGGCCCGCTCATCGCGCTGGCGATAATCGGGGTCCTGGCTCTGATCGGCATGTTCGCCGCGGCGGCTTACCGGCCGGTTTTTGCGACGTACGCCTATCTCGGGACCCTCCCCCTCATCGCGGGCATCGACCGGGGACATCTGATTCCGCTGGTACGTCCCAACGAAGCACTGTTGGTGGTGCTACTCGCTGGAGCGTTGAGCGGTGGTTATTTCCGATGGTGCCGGGGCGAACGGATACCGCTGCAATTGCATCAGCTGGACATCCCCCTCGGCGTGTTCTTGCTCGCCTCGACGGCGTGGCCATTGCTGTCGATGTTGTTGCGTGGCCAGACGCTGACGACGTCCGATCTGGCGGCGGTGCTGCCGGTCTGCAAGCTCGTGGCCATCTACCTGCTGGTGCGGTTCAGTGTCAGCACCGAGGCCCAGCTGGTGCGGTGTTTCCGGCTGATCATCTGGCCGGGCGCGGTGGTCGCGGTGATCGCGATCCTGCAAACTTTGCACTTCGCCCCGGTTGTCTCGATGCTGCAGGCGGTTTGGGTACCGGACAGCAACGCGGCCGCACTGGCCGAGCGGGGTACGACCACGCTCGCCTCGCCGATCGCGACCGGCGACTACATCATCATCTGCCTGACCTTGATCGTCTGCTGCGGGATGCGGGGGTTGCTGGATCGCCGGGAGCGGCTGGGCCTGGGTTTCGTGCTCGGTGCCGGTGTGCTCGCTACCGGCCAGTTCTCCACCTGGATTTCCGCCGTGGTGGCCGCGGCCCTGATCCTGTGGCGTTTCAGCACCCTGCGTCACGGTTCTCTGCGGTTTATGTGGTTAATTCCGGTAGCGCTCGCGATCGGTGCGCCGGCGTTGATCGGCCGGTTGCAGGGATTCAGCGAGTTCGGCGTGCCGCGCAGTTGGATCGGCCGCTGGAGCAACCTGTCCAACTTCTACCTTCCCCGATTCGGGTTCATCAATGTCTTGCTGGGAGTCTCGCCCGACTCGGTGCTGGAAGCACCCGAGAGATGGCGCGACGTCATCTATCTGGAAAGCGGTTACCTGGAGCTGCTCTGGGTCGGCGGGATCCCGCTGCTGGCCGCTTTCATCTGGCTGTCGGTCGTGGTGCTGCGCCGTACGCGCGAGCTCATGGCGCAGCCGGGCGCTGTCGGCGCCGCTGCATCGGCACTGTGGGTGTGCTGGTGGTTCGTGCTCATCCTCACCGTCCTCGATCCGCACCTGACGCTGCGGGGGACTGGGGACCTGCTGTTCATGCTGATCGGAATCACCGCGGGGAGGCTCAGTGTCCAGCGGCGTTGAACAGACACGTTTGCCCGCTCGATGGGAACCAATCGCTCGGCGAGCCGTCGATCTGGCAGTAGTGGTGGTCGCATTATTGGTGCTCATGATCCCGATGCTGCTTATCGCGATGGCCATCAGATTGGGGAGTCCCGGGCCGGCGTTTTACCGCCAGCAGCGGATAGGGCGGGGCGGCCGACCGTTCACCATGTACAAGTTCCGCACTATGCGGGTAGGTGGCTCCGACGCGCAGCACCGCGAACTCATCGCTCGCGAGCTGCGCGGCGAGGACACCTCGGTGAACGGCAGCTGGAAGATCGACGGTGACCCGCGGGTGACCCGGGTCGGCTCCTTCCTGCGGCGCACCAGTATCGACGAGCTACCTCAGTTGATCAATGTGCTGCGGGGTCAGATGTCGCTGGTGGGACCCCGGCCCTGCCTGGACTGGGAAGCGGAGATGTTCCCGCCCCGCTTCGCCGAGCGCTTCGACGTCCCGCCTGGACTTACCGGGCTTTGGCAGGTTAGTGGACGCAGCACGATGGGTACCCTGGAAATGCTCGAACTCGATCTCGCCTATGTGCGTGCGTGGAGTTTCTGGAGTGATCTGGGGATCTTGCTGCGTACCGTCCCGGCGCTGCTACGGGGGCACGGCGCGCGCTAACAGGAGTGTTTCAGGCAGCTTGGGGGGCAGCCTTGACCGCAGTCGCTACAACCGGCTTCGCGATTCCTCGACTAACGCGTCGGGCTCGCACAGTGCTGCTCACGGCGCACATTGCGGTGTCGGTGGGGTGGCTCGGGTTGGACGGTGCGCTGGTGGCACTTGAGGTGACTGGCTTGGGCACCGGTGATCCTGGTGAGCGGGCCGGGATAGCCGCTGCGATGGCCGCGCTTGTTATGTGGGTGTTGGTTCCCGTGGTGGCTGCCTCGCTGGCCAGTGGGTTGGTGCTGGCGCTGTCCACGCCGTGGGGTCTGGTGCGCTACTGGTGGGTCATCATCAAGTGCGGTATCGCGGGGGTGTTGACCGCTACCGGGTTGGTGGTGATGCTGCCTAGGCTCCATCAGATTATCGTCGGGCAGGCCGAGCCGGTCGGGATGCAGTTGCTGATCGGTAGAGCGGTTGCGCTGGCGTTGCTGCTGGCGGCGACGGGTTTGTCGGTGGTCAAGCCGTGGGGCAAGACGCCGCGCGGGCGGTCGGCCACGGCGGCTCGGCAACCGTTCAGCAGAAGTAGCGATACAGCAGCGCGCCGGCCTTCTTCGTCACGTCGTCCGGAACCGATTCGCCGGTGAGCAGCTCGGTGAGCCCACCAAGCATTGCGCCGGCCTGTGGGTCGCTGCGGGCGTGCTCCCCGCCAGCTCGCAGGGTCACGATTCGCCGCTCCTCGGTGGCCCACTTGCGCTTGTAGGCGATCAGCCCCGGCTGATCGAAATCCGACAGCCCCCAGTCGACCAGCTGGGCCCCGTGCTGCACGCCCCAGTGGATCCCGGCCCAGAAGATCGCGTCATTCGGTCGCTTAGCGAGGTGCTCATGGCGGGACGCCCCGAACTTGTAATACAGCGTGTCCGCCCAGGTGAGAAAT
>JBHELN010000128.1:0-5247 GCA_046263115.1 Pseudonocardiaceae bacterium
ACGGGCCGGCACCGCCGTGACTGGTCCCGGTCCGGGCCAGCGGGCAGACCCGCAGGTCAGCACCACAGCCTCAGCCACATCCGCTCCCTGGAGGTCTACGCTCGCCTCGGTGCGCGCCCGAACCGACCACAGTGGAGTACCACATGCCGGCGATCGTGCTGATCGGCGCCCAATGGGGCGACGAGGGCAAAGGCAAGGCCACCGACCTGCTCGGCGAGCGGGCCCAGTGGGTGGTCCGCTACCAGGGCGGCAACAACGCAGGTCACACCGTGGTGCTGCCCAACGGGCAGGATTTCGCGCTGCACCTCATCCCGTCGGGAATCCTCACCCCAGGGGTGACCAACGTCATCGGTAACGGCGTGGTGGTGGACCCGGGCGTGCTGCTCGACGAGCTGGCTGGGCTGGAAGCGCGAAACGTGG
Organism: Pseudonocardiaceae bacterium; assembly: GCA_046263115.1. Lineage (GTDB taxonomy): Bacteria > Actinomycetota > Actinomycetes > Mycobacteriales > Pseudonocardiaceae. Next base: position 421 of record JBHELN010000128.1, read on the forward strand.
ACACGACGCGCCTGCTCATCTCCGCAGACGCGCACCTGATCATGCCCTACCACGTCGAGATCGATCGTGTCACCGAGCGTTACCTCGGCAAATCAAAGATCGGCACGACCGGGCGCGGTATTGGGCCGGCCTACCAGGACAAGGTGGCCCGGGTGGGGGTGCGGGTTCAGGACCTGCTGGACGAGAAAATCCTGCGGCAGAAAGTCGAGGTTGCGCTGGAATTCAAGAACCAGGTACTGGTCAAGGTCTACAACAGGCGGGCGCTGGACGCCGAGCAGGTGGTGGACACCGTACTGGACCAAGGGGCCCACTTCGCCCACCGGATCGCCGACACCCGGCTGGTCCTCGACGAGGCGCTGCGCCGTGGCGAGACGGTGCTGCTCGAAGGCAGCCAGGGCACCCTGCTCGACGTCGACCACGGCACCTATCCCTTCGTCACCTCATCCAGCCCGACGGCGGGCGGCGCCTGCGCCGGCGCCGGCATCGGCCCCACGAAGATCACCGCCGTGGTGGGGATCCTCAAGGCGTACACCACGCGGGTTGGTTCGGGCCCGTTCCCTACCGAGCTGCACGACGCCATGGGTGAGCGGTTGCGCAAGGCCGGCGGAGAGGTCGGGGTCACCACCGGGCGAGCGCGGCGGGTTGGCTGGTTCGACGCGGTGATCGGCCGCTACGCGGCCCGGGTGAACGGGATCACCGACTTCTTCCTGACCAAGCTCGACGTGCTCTCCGGTCTGGACTCCGTGCCGGTGTGCGTCGCCTACGAGGTCAACGGCCGGCGCACCGAGGAGATGCCGATGACCCAGACCGACGTACACCATGCCGTCCCGGTGTACGAGGAGTTGCCCGGCTGGTGGGAGGACCTGTCCCGGTGTCGCACCCTCGATGAACTGCCGCCCAACGCGCGCGCCTACATCACTCGATTGGAGCAGCTGTGCGGAGCCCGGATCTCAGCGATCGGAGTCGGCCCCGGCCGCGATCAAACGATCACACTGCACCCTCTCTCACTCTAATTCCATGTCTCCTGTCCGGGTGCGGAAGCAGGCGCGGGGTGCGGCAGAAGTCAGCGGCTGAGCATGGCTTCTTCAAGGTCCAGGTCACGCAGGGTGCGGGAGAGGACTTCGTCATTGATGCGGCCGGCGTCGCGCAATCCCACCAGCGTTTCCCGTTCCGCGGTGAGCATCTCCAGCCGCAACCGGCGGTAGATGGCGCTGGGCGCCTCGCCGAGTTCTGTTTCCGGACGCCCGAGCCGCTCCCAGACGCTGTGACTACGGTGCTCGGCGAGCCGGCGTAACCGGGCGGTCACCGAGTCGGGCGCCCCGTCCGAGGCGGTTTCCAGCCGTTCCAACGCGGCCTGCGTCGCGGCGTGGACGGCATCGGCTTCAGCCAGCGCGTCTTGGAAGGACTCGCGACCCTCGACGCCGAGGCGGCGGATCACCCACGGCAATGTGAGGCCGTGCAGCAGCAGGGTTGCCACGGTGACGCAGAACGCCAAGAAGATGATTTCGGGACGGCCCGGGAACGGGGCGCCGGCGTCGGTGACCCGGGGGATCGCCGACGCCGCGGCCAGCGTCACCACTCCCCGCATCCCGGCCCAGGAGATCACCGCCGGCACCTGCCACCGCGGCGCTGGGTCTCGGGTACGCACCCGGCGCGACAGCATCCGGGGCAGGTACGTCGCCGGGAACACCCATACCACCCTTGCCAGTACCGCCGTCGCGATCACCGCCGCGGCGGCGATCAGTAGCGGGCCGACGGCACCTACCCCACGGACGACGGCCGGTAGTTGCAGCCCGATCAGCGCGAAGACGAACGCCTCGAGCACCGTGTCCGCGGACTGCCACACCGCCTGGTCCAGCAGCCGGGTGGCGTAGCCGGCCTGCGGGGCGTGATGGCCCAGATACAACCCGGTCATCACCACCGCAAGCACCCCCGAGCTGTGCAGCTGCTCCGCCAGGGCGTACGCGGCGAAGGGCACCACCAGGCCCAAGGCGCTTTCCAGCTTGGGCTCGCGCAGTCGCAGCCGAACCTGGTGCACCACGCGGCCGAGCACAGCACCCAGCACCACGCCACCGGCTGCGGTGAGCACGAACCCGCCCAGGCCGGACCACAGCGAGAAGCCAGTTCCCACGCCGGCGGACACCGCGACGCGAAGCGCGGTCAGCGCGGTGGCGTCGTTGAATAAGCTCTCCCCGGTCAGCAGCGTCATCACCCGGCGGGGCAGTCCCAGGCGCCGGCCAATCGCCACCGCGGCCACCGCGTCCGGCGGGGCCACCACAGCCGCCAACGCCAGGGCTGAGGGCAACGGCAGGCCGGGCACCAGCCACCATGCGACCAGCCCGACGCATACGGTGCTGAACAGCACCAATCCCACCGCGAGCAAACCGATCGACCGGATATTCGCCCTGATCTGGATGGCCGAGCTGTCCAGCGCGGCGGAGTACAGCAGCGGCGGCAAGATCCCGTACAGCACCAGGTTCGGGTCGAGCTCATAGTTTGGGACGCCGGGGATCGCGGAGACGGCTAACCCCGCGACGACTAGCGTGAGCGGGGCGGGGACGCGCAACCGGCGACTCACCGCAGTCACCATGAGGGCGCCCAGCACAAGCAGGATCAGCCGCATACCGTCCATGAGGCCAGCATGCACCGGGAACCAGTCGATGATCTGTGAACATGTGGCGCAGCTACCCAACCCAGCTCCGCAGCCGTCACAACCGGCGAGCTGCGAAGACTGTCGAGCGCTGGGCGAGTCGGTGTGGGCCCATCTGCGGATGTGCTTGACTTGCGGGCATGTGGCCTGCTGCGATTCCAGCCCGCACCGGCACGCTACGGCTCACTACGTCCGCTGCGAGCACCCGGTGATGCGCTCCGCCGAGCCCGGCGAGAGCTGGCGCTGGTGTTACCGTGACCAACGCCTGGTCTGAGCGGGGGCGCTCCTTTCGCCGAGTTCGACACCAGGGCTGCGCACGGCGCTCGCCACAACTGTCGGAGTCGAACTCGGCGACGTCAGGTCGTGCGGAATCAGACGACGGTGTCCAGGGCTCCGCTCTTGGCTTGGGCGAGCAGGTCGCCGAACTGCGCGGCGCTCATCCGGACCCGGGAGCCGAAGTCATCGGTCAGCACGACGCGCTGCTCGGGCGGGGCGGATTCATCGACGAACAGCTGCGGGCAGCCGCACCCGCACTCGCCGCAGAACGTGGCGAGTGGCCGGGCGGTGAAGATTTCGAGCATGGTCAACCTCCGGTGTCTTTGCCTGACCACCCGAAAGTACTTGCGTAGCTACACTTCGTGGGAGCCCTCATCGTGTGGCACCCCACCCTTGACACCAACCTTGAAGGGCGCCATGGAGGAACTGGTCAACCTGCTGACTGGCCCGACTGCACGGCGAGCGCTGTTCCGGCGCGACATCGCGGAGGTATTTCGTATCTTGCGTGACGCTGGCGTCAGCCAGGTCAGCCTCGCGCGCGCCCCCGGGCAGCAGCAGTCCGATGTATCGGAGATCATCTCCGGTCGCCACGTGCAGTCCATCGCGCTGCTCGAGCGGATCGCGGATGGGTTGGGAATGCCGAGAGGCTGGATGGGGCTGGCGTACACCGACGACGCTGCGGCACGAACGCAGCAGGACGCCCGGGTCGAGACCACAAGCGATGACAACTTGCTCCGGCACGCCGCCGCTGTGCTGTGGGGTAAGCCGGTTTTCGGCCCAGCTGACCCTATCTCGATCAAAGACGTCTTGACCCCGGTGCCCCGCCGCATTGGCACCGCCGATATCGAGCATGTCGCTGTTACTACCGATCGTCTCGGCCAGCTCACTGGTGACTTCGGTGGCATGCCGATGACCGCTGCGTTGACCGCACACGCTAGAGCCAGCGAGGCGCTACTTAGCGCCACCATGCGTGATTCGGTTCGGCAGCGGCTACTGGTCGCGATTGCCGATGTGCATCGGGTCGCTGGAAGCGCAGCTGCCGATGCTGGGCTTTCCACAGCGCTGCCTCACGTTGAAGGCCGCGTGCGCCTTGCCTTAGGCCGCTTCAGCAGCGCGGCCGCGGCCCTGTCTGAAGCAGGCGGCGGATCGAGCCACATGCTCAGATGCAAGATGCATCACTTTGACTACCTTGCGACTGCGCAGCTGCGGAGTGGTGAAGTGCGATTCGGCCTGAATTCAGCTGGGCGAGCGATCGGGCTGGCCAAGCGTCTGCGATCGGTGTCGGTGCGGGGTGGTCTCGCGCCGTTGCAGGAGGCTGCGGCAGCCCGGCGGGACTCGGCTTGCCAGGACCTGGCACGCGAAGTGACGATACTACGCCGCGCCGCATGACCGACGACAGGCGAGCCGCCACCGCAAAGCTGTGGGGATCGGCGGACTATTCCGGTCTCGCGCGGCGGCTGGAGCCGGCGGCGGACGCGCTGGTCGACGCCGCCGCCCTGCAACCCGGCGAGCGCGTCCTGGATGTCGCGGCCGGCACCGGCAATGTCGCGATTCGAGCCGCGGCGCTGGGCGCGCGGGTCACCGCGGCCGACATCGCCCCGCGGATGGTCCAACTGGGCCGGGAGCGCACCGGACCCGCGGTCCAGTGGATCGAGGCCGACGTCGAAGAGCTCCCGATACCCGATAACACCGTCGACGTCGTCCTGTCCGCCTTTGGGGTGGTTTTCGCCCCACGGCCCGAGGTGGCCTTGGCGCAGCTACGTCGGGTGCTCAAGCCCGGTGGCCGGCTTGCGCTGACCGCATGGGCCGCGGATGGATGCATCGCTGTGCGGGCTCACGTCATCAGACAATTCGTGCCGCCGGATCCGGCCGCTCCCGACACGCTGAGCTGGGGAGACCCG
>JBHELN010000129.1:0-2648 GCA_046263115.1 Pseudonocardiaceae bacterium
GAACGGCGGGAAGGTCTCCAGCGGAGTGTTCATCAAGTAGGAATTCATGAACCGCTGCCAGATCAGTCCCGGCACGCCGCGGCCGAAGATGTCGGCGCCGTTGGCGGTCTTGATCGCCGTGTTGGCCGGGTCACCGACCCAGACCGCGGTGGAGACCGACGGCGTGTAGCCGACGGTCCAAGCAGCGGAGTTATCGGCGCTTTCGCCACGCTGCTGGGTGCCGGTCTTGGCAGCCACCTGCCGGCCACCGGCCAACGGGATCTGCGAGCTGCGCGCGACATCGGTCAGCGTGGCGGTGACGTTACGCGCCAGCTGGCTGTTGCGATCGGTGTCTACCTGGTCGAAGGCCGGTCGGGGTTTGTCGACGTGCTGGTACTCGATGGAGCCCCGGGAGTTGGCGTATTGACGCACGAAGAAGGGTTCCCGCCGCATCCCGTCGGCGGCGAAGGTCGCGTAGGCGCTGGCCATGTCGATGGTGTGGACCGGGTACTGACCGAGTGTGATACCCAGCCCCGGCGCTGCGCTACCCGCCTCGGACATGGCGCGCTTGCCGTTGACCTGTTCCGGGATCCCCGCCTGGATCGCGGCGTCCCGGACCGCTTGCGGTCCGACGTCCTGGGCCAGCCGCACGAAAGCGGTGTTGACCGACTTGGTCATCGCGTCATGCAGGGTCAGCTGGGGATAGTTCTTGCTCTCCGAGTTCGCGTACGAACGACCGTCGATGATCAGTGGGGATTCGCCGTCATACTTCGAATTCATGCCGATGTCGCGCTCCAGCGCGGCCAGCATGGTGAACGGTTTGAACGCCGAGCCCGGGTTCCACGCCGGACCACCGGCCAGATCGAAGCCGTTGCCGTCCGATCCACCGTAGTAGGCGATCACCGCTCCGCTGCGGGGGTCGATGGCGACCAGTGACGAGTGCAGGTTCGACGGCTGCCCACGCAGTTCGGTTTGGACGGCGTCGCGGGCCAGCTGCTGGGCCCGCGGGTCGATGGTTGTGGTGATCTTACCGCCGTTGACGGCCAGCTGAGCGCGGCTGACGCCTTGCTTTTCCAGCTCATCCATCACCCGGTCGATGATGTGCGCACGATCGTCGGTTGGTTGGCCTGGCGCCTGGCTCGGTGGCACGGTCTGCGGGTACAGCCCGACGCTGCGGTCAGCGGGGGACAGCCAGCCTTGCGCCACCATGCCATCCAGCACGAAATTCCACCGGGTCTGGGCCTGCGCCAGATTCTTGGCCGGGTCCAGGCGGGACGGTGATCTGATCACAGCGGCGAGCACCGCTGCTTCGGAGACGGTGAGGTTCTGCACGTCCTTGTGGAAGTAGGCCTGGCTGGCGGCCTCGATACCATAGGCACCACGACCGAAGTAGATCGTGTTGAGGTAGTCCTCCAAGATCCGGTCCTTGGACTCCTGCTTGGTTATCTTGGCCGCGACGATCACCTCGCGGAACTTGCGGAACATGCTGTACTCGTCGTGCCCGGTGGCCACCTTGATGTACTGCTGAGTGATCGTTGAGCCACCACCACTGCCACCGGTGAGCTGTCGCCAGGTGGCCCGGGCGATGCCGGTGATGTCGAATCCCGGGTTGGACCGGAAGCTGCGGTCCTCCGCGGCCAGCACGGCATTCTGTACGGGCATGGGCACTTGCGTAAGGCTGACCGGGATCCGGTTGCCGTCCTCAGGGACATACCGGCCGACCTCGGTGGTCCCATCACTGGCCATGATGGTGGTGACCTGCTTGCGCTCGGCCGCCAGCGCCGTCGGCGAGGGCACGGTGAGAAACAGCCAACCGGCGAAGAACGCCAGCACCGGAAGCAGGATGCACACCAGCAGGCCACCCAAAGCGATCTTGCCCGCACGGATCCAGTGCGGCGGCCATCCCGAGCCACTCCCGCCGGAGCCGGTCGAGGCTGCAGGCTGACCGTCGTATCCAGGGCCGTGCCATTGAGTCCTTATCGGCGGCGCAGCGGGCGGTGTCGGGTGCGTGAGCAGCTCAGGTTCCCCGTCAAGGGAAATGAGCGGCGTGGACGTCCAGTCCTGGGGTGACTGAGCTTGGCCGAAACGCTCGGGCGGCCAGTTCCCGGCCGGAGCCCACGGCTGCGCCGCCCGCTGGGCCGGGCCGCGTCTGCCGTCGTGTCGCTCGTCGCTCACGGGTTGTCCTCCCAGACCGGTACTCGGCTCGCGAGGTTTTTGTGCAGGGGCACGCTAGCCAGGGCGGTACTCAAAGCCGGCAGCGGGTTACTCCGCCGCGGTCCTCCGGCGGGGTCGCCTACTGCCCACACCGCTGGTACCCAAGACGTATGACTGCACGAGGTGGTTCCAGCTACACGTCCGGCACACCTCGACGACGAACACGCTGAACTCCTCGTACAGCGTCGCCATCCGGCTCAGCTCGTCGGCGGTCCGGGCAGATCCAGCGGCGTGCTTGAGCTCGCTGCCGTATACCCATGACACCAGCGTCAGCGGCTCCTTGCGGCACATGGGACAGGTGACGGAGCTGGGCTCGCCATGGAACTTCGCCGCACGCAGCAGGTACGGGGTCGCGTCGCAGACCTCCGCGAGGCCGATCCGGCCGGCGTAGACCTCGGCGAGCAGCGCACGCCGCTGCAACGCGTAGTCCACGACCTGTCGTTGGGTCCGCATGT
>JBHELN010000130.1:0-3891 GCA_046263115.1 Pseudonocardiaceae bacterium
GGCCGTCAGGCCGGCACGAGGTCGTGATGGCAGGAATGCAGGGTCGACCGCACTGCCGCGCGGGCCCGGTGCAGCAGCACTCGCTGGTTCCCTCCAGCGCTGTGCACACCTCATCAGCCGGCCAGCCATCGACGTCGCGCAGGACCAGCACGGCGCGTTGCCGCTCGGGCAGCGCGCGGATCGCCTGCTCGAGAATGATGCGGGTCTCGGTGGCCAGCACGACATCCTCCGGATTCAGCTGCGCTGCTTGGGTGAGCTCTGCGGGTGTGTTTCCCGCTCTCAGGGCGTCCCAGCGCGCCGGGGTGTGTTCCCGCACGCCCCGTTTGCGGGCGGTGTTGAGCAGGATTCGCATCAGCCAGGTGCCGAAGTGGCAACGGCCCTGGAAGGCGTCGATGCCCCGCAACACGGCCAGCCAGCTGTCCTGCACGACCTCTTCGGCGATGGCCTGGTTGGGCACATGCTGGCGGGCCAGCCGCAACATGAGTGGGCTGTAGCGGCGGACCAGGGCCCGGTAGGCGTTGTCATCCCGTCGCCGAAGAGCCTCGATGAGCTCGGACTCCGCTTCCGGATTGGTAGCCGTTGACGACGCCGCGGGGACGGGTTGGTGGTCCTTGAAGGGCATGCAACCACGCTGGTCGCAATGCACGCCGGCGTCAGTAGTCGGGCGCCCTTTCACCCGGGTGAGATGACCTGGTGAGTATCTGCATGGTCTCCGTCGCCGGCGGCGTGCAACCCAGGTGCGTGTGGTCACTGGAAGATCAATGCGGCATCCAGCCCTGTGATCGCCAGGATGCGCTGCACCATGCGGGTGGGCCGCGTGAGCACGAGGGCGCCACCGGTGGCGAGCAGATCGTGGTGGGTGCGGACTAACACGCCCAACCCGGCAGCGCCGAGAAATGCCAGTTCGGAAAGGTCCAGGGTGATCTGGTGGTGGCCGTCATGGCGCAGCTGGCCCAGCAGGTGCTCCAGGTGGGGCGCTGTGCTGGCGTCCAGCTCACCCCGCAGGTATACGGCAACGCACCCGGTTTGTTGAGAGATCACGACATCAAATGGTGCGCCCGGCCCCTCGCCGCCATGGTCCATGACGTGAGCCATCCGCCACTCCCGAGAATGCAGAGTTCTGCGCGAATCACCGGACGTGCGGGGTGTGTGGTAGCCCCGCCGCGGATGTGAAACCGCGGCGAGGCCACCAGCGGTCAGACGCTGAGCTGTTTGTTCTCCTCTTGCGAGGCGATCTGGATCTTGCGGGGCTTGGCCTGCTCGGCGACCGGGATTCGCAAGGTGAGCACACCGGCGTGGTAGTTGGCCTCGATGCGGTCGACGTCGAGACTGTCGCCGAGGAACAGCTGGCGGGAGAACAGCCCGCGCGGCCGCTCGGCGACCTGCAGCTCCATGCCTTCGCCCACAGTGGGCTGGCGTTGCGCTTTGACGGTCAGCACGTTGCGCTCCACGTCCAGGTCGATCGAGGCGGGGTCGACGCCTGGGAGGTCGAACTCGACGACGAAGTCCTCGCCATGGCGGTAAGCATCCATCGGCATCACCGCCGGGCGAGTAGTAGTTCCGTTGGTGCCAAAGAATTGCTGGGTGAGGCGATCCAGCTCCCGGAACGGGTCGGTACGCATCAGCATCGCAAGCTCTCCTTCCCTGTGTCGGGCGATGCCACTACGTCACTCACGGCTGCGCGCGCAGCCCATACCTGCAATGGTAACTAGAGATTTTATGTAGTCAAGAGGGATATACTGCGGTCCAGTCGAGTACCCTGACAGGCACCGATGAGAGACACATGACACCGCAGTGCCACGACACTGCAGTGCCACGACACAGTTGAGGACTGACGCGGGAGGCCACGCCGATGCCAGGCACCCAGTACCCGGGGAACCCTCGCGGCACGAACCAGCTCGGCGACGACTTGTACGCCATCCTGGGCGTGTCACCGAACGCCGAGATCGGCGAGTTGACTAGCGCCTACCGGCGGCGCCTGCGCCAGCTTCATCCCGATACCCATGGTCAGCACCGCGTCCCCGAGGAACAAGGTGGCTGCCCCCAGCCCAGCTTGGCGCACGTGCTGCACGCCTATGCCGTCCTTCGCGACCCGACGCGTCGCGCCGGTTACGACCGTGCCCGAGCCAACCGGCCGCAGCATCCCCGACCGATAGCATCCACTGCGGTCCGCATCCCCGTGCATCGGCGCAGCAGCACGTCCAGCTCTCAAGCCTGGATTCGAGTGGGACCGGTGCGCCGTCATCTTGACCCGCCCTAAGCTGCGACGCCGCGAGCGCCGGGACTCTCGTCGCCGATCTTAAAACTGTCCGCGGCGCCGACCCCAGCCGCGCTCACCCAGGCGCTCTTCCAGCTCTGTGATCCGCTGGCGCGCACGCTGGAGCTGATCCTCCAACCCGACGATGCGGTGCGCGGCATCCAAACTCAAGCCTTCGTCGAACAACGCCCGGATCCGTGAAGCCAGCACCAGCTCGCGCCGGGAGTAGCGGCGATGGCCGCCACTCGAGCGACCCGGCCGCAGCACTTCAGCGGCGTCCAAACTGCGGAGAAACGCCGGCTGCACCCCCAACAGCTCGGCGGCCTGTCCCATGCTCAGCGCCGGGTAATCCTCATCGTCGAGCCGGTCCACACCCAACTTCCGCTGGCTCCCTCATAAACCGCAGGGACCCGCCCAGTGGGCCGGATCCCTGCCGCCTGGCTGCGCGATCACTCGCTGATAATTACAGTTTCAAGCATAGATTATGTCAAGCATAAACCTGCGAATCAGAGATCATCCCGGGGTGACTCTTGGTGATGCGCGTCTACCCGCGGTGCTATAGCAGCCCGATGCGTCGGGCTCGCTGGACGGCGTCGGCTCGAGAGCTTGCGCCCAGCTTCCGGTACAGCACACGGCTGTGGGTTTTGACGGTGTTGAGCGACAGATGCAGCACCGCCCCGATCTCGCGTTGCGACAGCGTGCCGGCGAGCAGTGGTAACAGCTCCCGCTCCCGATCACTGAAAGTCACCACAGCGGCACCATCAGGTACCGGCCGCGGCCCGATGGGCGTCATTGCGCGGCCCAGCCGGGCCAGCAGATCGGGCAACCAACCTGGGTCGCGGCAGGCTCGCGCCACCCGCTTCGCTTCGGCCAACATCGGCACGCCATCCGCGCCTGCGGTGAGCAGAGTCTGCGCGTGGGTGGCCAACGCCAGGCCGATCTCCAGCCGGCCGGCGCCGCGGCGGGCCAACTGCACCGCCCGGGCCGCCGCCGGAGCCGCCTGTTCCAGGTGCCCTGTGGCCGCCAGCGCCAGCGCCAGCGCCAAATGCCCCAGACCGGTAACGAAATGCTCCGCCACGCCCGGCTCGAGCGCCCGGTTCAGTACTGCGCTGGCCACTTGCCGGCCTTCGCCGATCGCCCCTCGCTCCACGTGCGCCAATGCGAGGTAACTCATGGCGTAGGTCTCCCCGAGCAGGTTGCCGGTGCGCCGCGCCAGCGCGACCGCCTCGGTCAACGGCCGCAGCGCCGCTGCCAGTTCGCCTTTCCAGAACAGCGTCACGCCCAGCAGGGCCTGCGCGACGGTGCCGGCGAAGCACACCTCGCCCTGGTTCAGCTCGAGTACCCGCCGGGCCGCGAGGTGGCTGGCGCCCACGTCGCCAATCTTGAACCGGTGCACCGTGCGCAATACCGCGATTTCGCGCAGCGTCACCGCGTCAGTCGGGTTGGCCGCCGCATCGGCTCCGGTCAGCCACCGATCGACGTCATCCAGGCTCCCGGTGTCCAGCAACAGCCAGGCCCGTGCCACGCACAGCCGGGAGTCGGCGAGCTGAACCGGCGCCGGTAGGCGCGCCAGCCAGCCCTCCACGGTGGCCAGCCGCCCGGCGTTGAACCAGGTGTTCCAGTGCGCGGCGATG
>JBHELN010000131.1:0-3884 GCA_046263115.1 Pseudonocardiaceae bacterium
TTGCCTGATGCGCCGAGCCGGTAGGCGACCTCGATGTCGTCGATGCCCGCGCGGGCGGCGGCGACAACGAGCTTTCGACCGACGCCCTGTTCGAGCAACCCGTCACCGAAGAGCACTCCACCCGACGCCACGGCCAGACCATGCGTGTTGTCCCAGTCGTGGAAGACCCGGGCCAGCAGGTCGCCGAAGGTGATGGGCGGATACCCCTTTGTGCGGGCCTTGACCGCCGCATGGGCACGGTCATACAGAAGGCCATCAGGCAAAAACCTCATCAGCCAGATGAGTTCCCGCAGTGCCGAGGCCGTGTCGGCAGCAACTTTGCGTTGCAGGTTGTGCCAAAACTGTGGGTAGCGGTGATGCCAGAAGTGACGGATGGCCGATACGGGAGTCCGCAGGTGTCCGGCCGCGAACGCATCCGTGAGATAGTGCTGGGCCGCTGCTTCCCGTGCCATCGCACGCGACTCGTCGCCCAGGCACTGCCCCAACCGATACACCTCGTCGATGGCCGCCTCGTGCATGCGGCGATAGGCGACGACCGCTGAGGCGAAGCCGCTGGAGTGCGCCGCACCGCCTTGGCCTGGAGCGACGAAGTGATCACCGTTTGCGGTGGCCAGCGCCAGAAACCGGTCCCGGACCCGCCTTTCGACTTCGGTGGCCGCCGCCTTTTCGGTGAAGCAGAAGTGGCCGAATTCCCCTCCAGGCTCGAAGCGGGGGTCGACGAAGGCGCCGTCCACGGTCATCACCTTGAGCGCGCAGATGACCTCGTCGCGGGTGCCGAGCTGGGTTCCCTGGCTGCCGGGGATGGCAGCCAAGGTGAACAGGTCGTCTTGCGGTCCAGCCTGCGCACCGGCAAAGAAGTCACCACTGAGGGCCACCACATCGCCATAGCCCAGGATCAGATGCTGCTCGCCCTCGGCGCCGCCAACGTTCACGCAGGCGCCGCCGGAGGCGGCTTCGCCTACCGCACGATGCTCTAGAGATTTCATCTTGGCCTGACCGTGTCAATGTGGAGATATAGGTATTTGCGGGTCAGCGCGCCACCCCGGCTAGTGCAAAGAACTCCTGACGGGAACGGGCGTCCTCCCGGAGCACCCCATGCAGGGCCGAGGTCACGGTGCGCGAGCCGGTGGCCCGTACGCCTCGCAGTGACATGCACAGGTGCTCGGCTTCGATCACCACGCCGACCCCCTTGGGCGCCAGGTGCTCCTGGAGCCCATCGGCGACCTGCTGGGTCAGACGTTCCTGAACTTGCAGGTCTCGGGAGAACATCTCGACGACCCGGGCCAGCTTCGACAACCCGAGAATGCGCTGGCCAGGCAGGTAACCGACGTGGGCGGTGCCGTGGAAGGGCAGCAGGTGGTGTTCGCAGAGAGACTGCACGGGAATGCTTTTGGCCAGCACAAGCTCGTCGTAGCCCTCGTCGTTGGGGAACGTCGTCAGGTCGAATTCCCGCGGGGTGATTAGCTCGGCGAACGACTGCGCGACTCGTCGCGGTGTATCTGACAGGTGTTCCGAAGTAGGGTCCTTACCCAGCGCGACCAGCAGATCGGCCACCGCCCGCTCCGCCGCGGCCAAATCCACACCCTGCCGGGGCGGAACCACCCGCAGGCTAGGGTGGCGCGCGGGTGCTGCCAGCTCGGGCAGCGATGCAGTCGGCTCGAAAATGCTCATCAGGCTCTATTCTTTCGTCGGATTCCGGGGCGGACGGCTGGGGTGATGATGCAGATTCAAGATCAGGGCGGCTGGTAGTTGGGTCGACGGAATACCTTGGGTAGCCGGCGGGCCATGTGACTCAGCTGGGAGGCCTGGTCGAGCAGCTGGTTCATGTCGGGGACCACTTCTTCAAGGTGACCCAGCAGGGGGATCACCTGGTGATCCATCGCGTCGGCCAGCTGCGGCAGCCGTCCCAGCAGGTGGACGAGAGCATCGACGTCGCTTGCGTGGGCGGTGTCGGCCAGGCGACACACCATCGGCGCGAGGCGGTTCAGCGCATCGGAGTAGGCGCCGAGTAGGGCGATGGCGCGGTCAGTCGCGGTGTGAGCGTGCGCTGCCGTCCCGGCGGCGGCGGTGACCGCCCGGTCGGCGGCCCCCAAAACGTCCTCGGCGGTACCGGTGATGCCCTCGACGCGGTCCAGTAGAGCATTTGTTCGAGCCATGACTGCGCGTAGCGCGGTGAGCGTCTGCTCCGCTACCGTGACCAACTCGATGACCCGGCCAGGCAACGCCATCAGCGTCGCACTGGTGTCCACCGCGATGGCAAACGGGCGGCCCAGCACGACTGGCAGGTGCCACCCGGAGCTGCTGTCCACCCGGCGGGAAGACTGCACCGGAACGGGCTTGAGCGCATCAGAGTCGCGGCGATGGGCAGGCGTCGGGCTGAATTCGGCAGGAGCCAACAACTGCGCGTTCACCTCAGCCTCCTCGCACTCTAACGACATATTGTGTTAACATTAGAACTCCCCCAGCTGTTTCGTCAACAGAGGTTGGTTATAGAATGGAGTCACGGGAGACTCAGATCTCGGCGGTCGCTGCGCTTGATGAACCGACCCGCCGCCAGCTGTACGACTATGTGGTGCACCAAGCCGAGCCGGTCAGCCGCGACGATGCCGCTGCGGCTCTCGAACTGCCGCGCACGACCGCTGCGTTCCACCTTGACCGGCTGGTGGGCGAGAAGCTGCTCGACGTGGTCTACCGGAGGCGCGCCGTACGCACCGGCCCGGGCGCGGGACGGCCGGCCAAGCTGTACCGGAGGTCGGATGAGCAGGTCTCCGTCTCACTGCCGCAGCGCCGTTACGAACTCGCCGGGCGGCTGCTGTCCAGCGCACTCGTACACGCCGAACGCTCCGGCGACTCGCCGCGGGAGATCCTCGACCAGCGCGCCTACCAGCTGGGTAGGCAGCTTGGCGAAGCAGCACACGGTGCTACCGGCGACGGTGACACCCGGGAAGCCGCGCTGCGGATGCTCGAAACCCACGGTTTCGAACCGCGCCTGGACGGCGACAGCGTCACCCTGGCCAACTGCCCGTTCCACGACCTGGCGCAGGAATACACCGAGCTCGTGTGTGGAATGAACCTATCCCTGCTCGACGGTCTTCTTGATGGTCTGGGCTCGACCGGACTGACAGCTCGCCTGGACCCGACGCCGCCGTTCTGCTGCGTCCGCCTCGACCCCGCCGGCCCCTGCCCCAACATGGAGCCATGACGGGACTGCGGGAAGCCGCACTACCCTGTTATGTCTTCATACCGGGAGGCGGGTACGCGGCGCGGAAGGCGTTGAAGGCTGTCTCGGTGAACAGCACAAAACGGGCCTCGCGCACGTGGGTGGGTGCCTGCGCAACAGCGGTCAGCGCGATACGAGCGGCATCGGGTAGCGGCCAGCCGTAGGCGCCGGCGGACACCGCGGGGAACGCGACGGTCTGAGCGCCGAGTTCGTCGGCGACTCGCAGGGACTCTCGGTAACAGGATGCGAGCACCTCGCTGCGATCTTCGGCCCCGCTATAGACCGGACCGACGGTGTGGATCACCCATCGGGCCGGCAAGTCACCGGCGGTGGTGGCGACGGCCTGGCCGGCGGGCAGGCCGCCCGGGTAGCGGGTGGCACGCAGGTGGCGGCACTCCGCCAGAATCGCCGGCCCGCCGCGGTGGTGGATGGCGCCGTCCACCCCGCCTCCACCGAGTAGCGAGCTGTTGGCGGCATTCACCACTGCATCGACGTGCTGGTCGGTGATATCACCGCGCACCACGGTGATCTGTGTTGCCATTCGCTGCACCCTAGTCAGCGATTGTGAGGCAGACTGCGGGGCCGACATGCACACAAATGTCTACAGGGGAACACGGTGAGTAATAGCAGCCAGTGGCCCGGCGCCGCCGCGAGCGTGATCGCG
>JBHELN010000132.1:0-4973 GCA_046263115.1 Pseudonocardiaceae bacterium
ATCCAGATCTCCAGCTACGGCGGGCAGGTGACGTTCCCCAGCTCGTCGATGTACCACACCACCAAGTGGGGCATCGAAGGGCTTCGCCGAGTCGGTCGCCCAGGAGATCGCACCGTTCGGAATCGGCGTCACGATCGTCGAGCCGGCCGCCGCCCGCACCGAGTTCCTCGCCGGCAGCGCTCAGACCGCCGAGCCGATCCTGGCCTATCAGGGCAACCCCGCCCACGCCTTCCGGGGCCTGCTCGGCACCGAGGCGCCGGGTGACACCAAGAAGATGGCAGCCGCGATGATCGGCAGCGTGGACACCGAGCCCGCACCTCCTCGCCTGATGCTCGGCTCGGACGCCTACACGGCCACGCGCCAAGCGCTACAGAACCGCCTCGCCGCGCTCGAGGGCCAGGAGCAGCTCGCGTCCTCCACCGACGTCTCGGACTGAACCCGCCGGCCACACGCCGGGCCCGACTCTCCCCCATCGCGACAGACGCCCGCGCCGCACCGTCCATCGTCGGCGGCTCCACCCTCTCTCGACCCCTTCGAGTCGCCGCCGCCCTGACCGAGCCGCCGGACAGTACCGAGCTCGCCCGCCCGTGACGCACGTCGCCCTCACCGCCAACTCCAAGTCCAACGTTGACGTTGCAATTGAGGGAAGCGCGGGATACAGTATCTCCAACGCAATCGTTGGAGATTAAAGACATGCCGCAGATGACCGAACGCAAGCGCACCCCCGACGTGGACGCCTCAGAGCGCGTCGCACCTGTTGAAGCCGCCC
Source organism: Pseudonocardiaceae bacterium (assembly GCA_046263115.1). Taxonomy (GTDB): domain Bacteria; phylum Actinomycetota; class Actinomycetes; order Mycobacteriales; family Pseudonocardiaceae. The sequence goes on from JBHELN010000132.1 coordinate 770, forward strand.
GGAAGTACCCCGCATCCCTCGGTCGGGTGCTGCTGCTGGTGGTGACCGCGCTACTGGTGCTTACCCAGCTGTATGCGGCGATCCCGCTGGCCGGGCCAGTCGGGGACGACCTCGGCGGGGGCGCCACGTTCGCGCTGTCCACCATGTTCAGCCTGTGCTACGCGATCGGGTTCCTGTTCTGGGGTCCGATCGCCGACCGGTACGGCAACAAGCGGATCCTGATCGCGGGCCTGACAGCACTCACCCTGTTGACGCTCGCCTGCGCATTCGCCGCGTCGCTGTCGATCCTCGCGGTGCTGCGCGGGCTGCAAGGCTTCGCCGCCGCGAGCATCCCCCCGGCCGCATTCGCCTACCTCGCGGTCGCCACCGTCCCGCGGTTGCGCACCACGGCGATCGGCGCGGTGTCGACGTCGTTCCTGGTCTCCGGGATCCTCGGCCAACTCTTCGCCACGGCGGTCTCGCAGCACCTCGGCTGGAACTGGGTCTTCGTCCTCAGCGGGCTCGGCCTCGCCGTCGTCCTGGTCGGCAACAGCCTGCTCATCACCGAGCTCGCCCGCCAGCGGGGAACCGGCGGTGTCCTCGGGCAGTTCGTGGCCGGGGTCGGCTCGCCAAGCGGCCCAGCGTGCTGCTGCTGTGCGCGGCGCAGGTCACGCTGCTGATGTCGTTCGTCGCCATGTACACCGCCCTTGGACCGCAGCTGACCACGCTCGGCCTCGGCTCCTCGCAGACCATGCTGCTGCACCTGGTCGCACTGCCCGGCATGTTCGCCACGCTGGCAGTCGGACCGCTCTCGCAGCGGCTGAGCCTGTCGGCTATCGCCCGGGTCGGGTACGTCGTCGCCGCGGTGGGCTTACTGGCCGAGGCGCTGCTGTCCTCGACGCTGATCGGCACCGCCGCCGGCAGCCTGGTGTTCGTCACCGGGGCCTCGCTGGCCATCTCCGCGATGATCAGCCTGTTCGGTGAGGCTGCCGCCCCGCACCGGGGAGCGGGCATGGCGCTCAACGGGTTCTTCCTGTTCCTCGGCGCCAGCATCGGGCCCCTCACCGCCGACCTCGGGCTCAGCTTCGCCGCGCTGCTGACCGCGCTCGCGGCACTGCTCGCTATCGCGGTGGGCCTGCTCACCGCCTACCCGAGGCTCCGCACGACCTCCCGCTGATGAACCAGCCCCGGGTTCACCGACCACCCCACGCACGGCACACCCGACACCTCCAAGGAGCACTGATGAACCAGGCAACAGCGAACCTGCTCGACCTCTCGGACCAGGTCGCGATCGTCACCGGCGCCGGCAACGGCATCGGCGCGAGCATCGCCTCGCGTCTGGCCGGCGCCGGAGCCTCCGTCGTCGTCACCGACATCAGCGAAGAGGCGGCAACCCGGACCGTCGACGCCATCAAGGCCGACGGAGGCGCGGCCGCGGCGTTCCGCGCAGACGCCGCCTCGATTGACGACAGCCAGGCCGTCGTTGAGTTCGCCCAGTGCCAGTACGGGCGGGTGGACACGCTGGTGAACAACGCTGGCGTGTACAGCTACGTGCCGCTGCTGGACCTGACCGAGGCGCAGTACGACCGCATGATGGATCTCAACGTCAAGGGCCTGATGTTTCAGACCCAATCCTTCGTCCGCGCCCTGCGTGATCAACAACGACCTGGCAACATCATCAATCTCGCGTCCACCGGTGGCTTCAAGCCGAACATCGACTTCGAGACCTACGACGCCACCAAAGGCGCTGTCGTCATGCTCACCCGGTCGCTCGCGCTGAACCTGGCCAAGTTCAACATCCGGGTCAACGGAATCGCGCCCGGACTGATCCGCACTCCCGGCGTGGACGCGATGGACGACTCGTCGACCGCGAACGTCGACCAGATCAACGCGCGGGTCCCGATGCGGCGGCTCGGCGAGGCCGATGACGTTGCAAACCTCGCGCTGTTCCTCGCCAGCACCGCCGCCAGCTACATGACCGGCAGCGTCGTCGTCGTCGACGGAGGCCTGCTCATCAGCTGACCGCCACACCCAGGCGAACGGCGTGCCCGTGACCCGAGGCGTCCTGTGCCCGGCTGACGTGTACAGGCCGCCGGCATCGAGCCCCTACACCGCGCTCGCGCCCGAGGTCATCACCGAGACCTACTGGAACCTGCACACCCAGCCCGCCGACGACTGGATCGACGAAATCCACTTCAAGGGCCAGTGAGCGTTCACGCTCGCCGCAGAGAAGGACAACCTTAGGGGCAACCCATGAGCGACACCAACGAGACAACACAGCCGTCGGCCGCCGAGCAGCAGATGCTGGGCGACTTCGCCCCCAGCCTCGTCCACTCACCGACGACGTGCTGTTCGGCGAGGTCTGGAAGCGCCCACAGCTGTCACCGCGCGACCGCGGCCTGGTCACCGTCGCCGCGCTGGTCGCCGGCAGGAACGCCGAGCAGCTCACCTTCCACCTGCAGTACGCCAAGGACAACGGCGCGACCGAGGATGAGCTGATCGAGGCCATCCTGCACCTGGCGTTCTATTCGGGTGGCCGAAGGCGTTCTCCGCCATCACGGTGGCCAAGCAGGTCTTCGCCAACCCCAACCGGACATTTTTGCGACCGGTCGAGACTCCCGACCGCAGTTGATCATCCTGTTTGATAGGGATAGGCGGCCCGGGCCGGATTGGTCCACTTTGTCGCGACAAGGCGGCGGTGCTAGGCCAGCAGCGTGGGTGGAGTAATGATCCGCTGCTGACGCGGTTGCCGGGAGTGTAGGCAGGCCGAGGGGATGTCGTCACCGAGAAGGCGCACGCGTGTGCACGAACGTGCGGCCAGGCGCGGCGGGGTTAAGCGTCGCGTCCCGGTTGAACCCGCTCCTGTGAACGCAGCGGCGGTTCCGGTGGCGATCACGCACAGACACCATCCGATCACGCACCGTTCACCGCTGCTGGTGGACCGTTGAGCGACGTCTATCCGCGAGCCTTCGCCAGCCGGAGCTTGATCTGTGCAGGGATGTCGAGGCACTCACCCACCCAGGGCCCCAGACCCCGGGCTGGGCAACATCCGAGGGGTACTCAGTGTCTGGTGGAAAGCACGCCAAACCGTCTCATGGAAAGCACGCCAAACCGACCTCGCATCACCACTTACCCACTGCGCTGGCGGCGGTGACCCTGGCAGCCGGCGGTGTCCTCGCCTTCGCCGACAACGCGGCCGCCGCACCCCTGCCCAGCACCAGCACCGCGGCCCGGCCTGCCGGCCAGGCCGACGTCATTGCGCTGCGGGCGCTGAGCGCGGCGCTATCGCAGCGCGGCACCCACTACCGCAGCGGCGGCAGCGGGCCGGGCGGGTTCGACTGCTCCGGGCTGGTGCAGTGGTCCTACCGCCAGGCCGGGCTGCACCTCCCCCGCACCGCCGCCGCGCAGTCGCGGGTCGGTACCCGGGTGAGCCTGTCGCAAATCCGGCCCGGAGACCTGATCTTCTACTCCTACGGTGGTCATGTCGGACACGTCGCGATGGCCGCCGGGGACGGCATGCTCATCGAGTCGTCACAGTCCGGTCACCCAGTGGCCAAGCGCCCGATCTACACCAGGGGACTGGCCTCGATCCGACGCGTCGCCTAGCCACTGCCCACACCAGCACCACCAGGGCCAGTGCAGAACCCGGCTATGCGCTGGCTGCCGGGCGCGGATGATCACTGCCGCGGAGGTATGTCACCTGAATGCGCAGTGTGGTCGGGAGCAGCCGAATTGAAACGCCGACGGTCACTGATGACTGTAGGTTGTTGTCACCCATTAACACCCACAATCCCCATGCGGGCCTGTGTAGTCGCCTGCTTGCTGCGGTTGGCGACCGTAGATCTGACCCTCCGTCGCTACGACACGGATGGTCGCCGTAGCGACGAGCACCGTGCTGCGAGGAAACCTGCGCTCAGCGTTCAATGGAAGCGGCGAGATTGTCCAGCGAGGACGACCATCCCGCCGCGTGATCTGCGGCGTTGATCCCGTCGGGCACATCGTCGGCTCTGATGTCGACGCGTGATCGGGCGGACGGGGTGACCTCCCATGGCGTCGACCACGTCGGAGTCGACGGCGAACTTCTCGCGCGGCCGACGCGTCCGCGTACGCCAGGACCAGTCGGTAGGACTCGTCGGGACGCGCATCGAAGTGCTCGAACCGGCCGGTCATCCGTCGGGCGCTAGCCACACGGCAACAGCGTCGGAGTCGGTCAGCGCGGCGATAC
>JBHELN010000133.1:0-3828 GCA_046263115.1 Pseudonocardiaceae bacterium
CCGCACCACGAGAACGAGCGGGCCCAGTCGCGAGCCGCCGGCGACGGTTTCGCCCGGTACTGGTTGCACAACGGCTGGGTGACGCTGTCCGGTGAGAAGATGTCCAAGTCGCTGGGCAACACGCTATCCATCCCCGCCACCCTGCGCCGGGTTCGCCCGGTGGAACTGCGCTACTACCTGATCGCCGCGCATTACCGCTCTGCCATCGAGTACTCGGACGGGGCGCTGGACGAGGCGGTGGCTGCCTACCAGCGGATCGAGTCGTTCGTGCATCGGGTCCGGGAACGCTGCGGGACGCCGGAGCCTCGTGAGCTACTGCCCTGGTGCGCAGAGTTCGTCGCGGCGATGGATGACGACCTCGGCACGCCGGCGGCGTTGGCCGCGATCCACAACACTGTTCGTGAAGGCAATGTGGCGCTGGACGCAGGCGACCACATAGCGGCGGTCGGGGCCGCCGGTTCGGTGCGGGCGATGACCGCGGTGTTGGGCCTGGACCCGCTGGCCGACCATTGGCGTTCGACGTCGGGGTCGGACGCGACCTCAGCAGCGCTGGGATTGTTGGTGGATCGGCTGCTCGCTGAGCGCGTTGAGGCTCGCAACCGTCGGGACTACGCCACCGCCGATGCGGTGCGTGATCAGCTGCTGGCGGCTGGGATCACGGTGGAGGACACCCCGGACGGTCCGGTGTGGACAGTCAAGGGGACGTGAGCTGATGGCGGGTAATTCCCGGCGCCGGGGGGCGATGCGTAAGCCGGGAACCAAGAAGGGTGCTGTGGTCGGTTCCGGTGGGCAAAAGCGCAAGAGTCTGCGTGGCCGCGGTGCCACCCCGCCCGCCGAGCTGCGGCCCGGCCACCCGGCTGCCCGCCAGGGTGCCCCACGTCGTCCTGCCCAGCAGGACCTTGCGACCCGGCGTCGTGGCGGCAGCGAGCCGGGCGAGACCGTGCTCGGTCGCAACCCCGTGCTGGAATGCCTGCGGGCTGGCGTCCCGGCCACCGCGCTGCACGTCGCCATCGGGGTGGATCTCGACGACCGGATCAGCGAGTCCATCCGATTGGCCGCCGACGCCGGTCTGTCCGTGCTGGAAGTGCCGCGTGCCGACCTCGATCGGCTGGCCGGGGGTGCCCTGCACCAGGGCGTGGCGCTGTACGTGCCGCCGTATCAGTACGCACGCGCCGAGGATGTGCTCGCCGGCGCTCAGGCGTCGGGTGTGGCCCCGCTGCTGGTTGCCCTGGATGGGGTGACCGACCCGCGAAACCTGGGCGCCGTGGTCCGCAGTGCCGCCGCGTTCGGCGCGCACGGATTGCTGGTACCGCAGCGTCGCTCGGCGGGAATGACCGCAGTGGCGTGGCGGACCTCGGCGGGGACCGCCGCGCACTTACCGGTGGCCCGGGTGACCAATCTGGTGCGCACGCTGAAAAATCTCGCCGCATCCGGTCTGATGATTGTCGGGCTGGACGCCGGGGGCGCAATGCCATTCGATGCTTTCCCGCTGGCTACCGACCCCTTGGTGCTCGTAGTCGGTTCGGAGGGGCGAGGGCTATCTCGGCTGGTCCGGGCTACCTGCGACGCCGTCGTGTCGATACCGATGGTGGGGCCGGTCGAGTCGCTTAACGCATCGGTCGCCGCCGGTGTCATGCTCGCCGAGGTGGCACGGTTACGGCGGGCGGGCTGAAGTGCACTCGGCGCTCCTAGTGCGGTGAAACGAGCGCTTTCGGCATGCCGCCGGATCGCATCGGGCGGCGTTGTGTATCTTGTCGCGGTCACCGTTAACCACACGGTAGTTGCGCCTATGCCGCGTTACTTCAGGTAAGGAGAATCCGTCCCGTGGCTCAGAAGACCATCGTCACCCTCATCGACGACCTCACCGGCGAGGAAGCCGAGGACATTACGACAGTCGAGTTCGCCCTCGAGGGCGTGACATATGAGATCGACCTGGCGGACGACAACGCCGCCAAGCTCCGTGACAATCTGTCGCGTTACGTCGCGGCTGCGCGCAAGACCAGCGCGCGGCGACCGAGTACTCGTGGCGACCGATCCGTCGGTCGCGGAAGCGGCAATGGTAGCGCCGCGCGAAGTGGCTACAACCGGGACACCCTGCGCGCCATCCGCGAGTGGGCCAAGCAGAACGGTCACAGCGTCAGTGATCGCGGCCGGCTTCCGCTCAATGTGCTCAACGCGTGGGAAGCGAATCACCAGGCAGCGAAGAACGGTCACCTTCCCGCCTTTTCGGGATAGCACGACCTGGTACCTGAACTGCATCAATTCCGGCACGTCCGGTTAGAGGTCGCCCCGCCGCAAACATGGTGATGATGGCGGGGCAGACGGACCGGACGGAAACTGTGGGGGCTGAGTTAGCGTGGACCCGGGAAGCGCCGGGCCGCCGTGGCTGACGATCACCATTGCAGGGCTGTCCCTGCTGGGGGTTGTGATCACAGCTGTGGTCGGTCCGGTCGTGGTTGATCGTCGCAGTTCACGCCCTGCCCTACCTAAATCGCCTGACGCCGCAGTGATCGCACAACGGGCCGATGACGCGGTCATGATCATCCAGCATGAGATCGGTGATCTACAGAACCGAGTTGGACGGCTGGAGGCGCTGCAGATGGCGGGTACCGATGGCCACCGTTGACCGGCTCACCCAGGGCTTACAGGAGCTGCGGGACTCAATCGCGCAGACCGCCCAAGCTGCCCCCCAGGTCGCGCGCCAGGAGGTCCGCCGGGAAGGACGTGCCTACTTTCGCGGCGCTGTGGTTGCTTCGGTGATCACGTCCTTGCTGGTCGGCATCCCGCTGTTCCTGCTCTCCGAGCAGTTCTCCGCGCACACCAGCGCCGACGAGGTGCGCGCGGCCCAGTTGCAGGCGTCCGCGGACGACATCCGGCGGCTCGCGCAGGGTGCTCATGACCTGGGTGTGCAGGCGAATGACGAACTCGCGCGTCGCGGTCTGGCGACCGTCCCGATCCCCGCACCAGGTACCGCACCGGACTCCCAAGTGCTCGCGGCGGCATCCACCGCCCAGGTCGCGGCCAAGATCGCCGCTGAGTCCATCGTGGTGCCCACTCCTGCGCAAATTCGGACGGAGGTCGCGGCTCAACTGGCCAAGCTACCGCCACCACCGGTAGGACCCACGCCGCAACAGCTCACGGACGCTGTGCAGGCATACGTTGCGGCGAACAGCGAGCAGCTGCGCGGCCCCCGAGGGGAACGGGGTGAGGCGGGTAAGTCTCCACCGTGCCTTGCCGAACCCACCCAATGCCAGGGTGCCCAGGGTGAGCCGGGTCCTCGAGGTGAGCCGCCGGTGGGCTGGACCGTTGAGGAGGCTGATGGCTCAACCACCAGCTGTCAACGCGCCGCTGATTTCACCGTGACCGCGCCCCGGTATCGCTGCTCGCACGCCGCATCGACCCCATCGACCGCCCCGTCATCCCCGGTGACGACCACGGAGCCACCGGAGCCAAGCGGCACCGTGCCGCTGCCATTGCCCGTGGGGTGACCTGGCCGGGCTGGCGAACCGATCAGCGTAGGCCCTGATCTTTCCCTGCTCACCGGGCTTCCACTAGTGGCGAGCCCTGTCCCGCGGACCGTTGAGTATCTCGCGCAGACAAGAGAGCGCTACTGACAGACGTTAGCGGCGCCCGCCGGTCCTGCGAGCGACTGTGAAGCCGATCAGTCCTCCGATGACAACAAGGAAGATGATCACAAAAAGGATGAATTTGCCGACGCCAGCCAGGAAACCGCGGGCTTCGAGTTCGGCGGCGAGCAGGCCAGCTTGAGTCAATGTGAGCAACATTCGTCGATGGTAGGGCCTCAGGCGCCGCCGCGCTGTACAAAAC
>JBHELN010000134.1:0-5686 GCA_046263115.1 Pseudonocardiaceae bacterium
GGTCAACACCCATGCGATCACCATCTGAGCTGCCAGGCTCCAGCGCACCTGTGCCAGCCGACGACCTGCCCCCGCACCGAAGATGGCGCCTGAACACACCTGCGTGGTCGACAGTGGGAAGCCCAGTTGTGAGGAGACCAAGATGACTGCGGTGCTGCTGGTCTCGGCGGCGAAACCCTGCGGCGTCTCGATCTCGGTGATGCGCTTGCCCAACGTCCTGATAATCCGCCAGCCCCCCACGTAGGTGCCTGCGGCGATCGCTAGCCCGGCCGCGAGGATCACCCAGAACGGCGGCCCCGAGCCGGGGGTCAGCACGCCGGCGGTGACCAGCGTCAAGGTGATGACGCCCATGGTCTTCTGCGCGTCGTTGGTGCCATGTGCCAGCGAGACCATGGAGGCCGACACCACCTGACCGGTCTTGAAGCCGGCGCCTACGGCGTCCCGGTGGGCGCGCGAGGTGATCCGATACGCGAGGTATGTGCCGACTAGCCCCACCATGCCGGCGACGATCGGCGCCAGCACCGCGGGGATCAGGATTTTGGACACCACTGTGCCGAAGTGCACTGCATCGGCACCCGCGGCCACCCAGGTGGCTCCGATCAGGCCTCCGAAGAGCGCATGCGATGAGCTGGACGGCAGGCTCAGCAACCAGGTCAACAGGTTCCACACGATGGCCCCGATCAAACCACCGAAGATCACCGCTGGGGTGATCTTGGTGTCGTCGACTAACCCACTGGAAATCGTCTTGGCGACCGCAACCGACAAGAACGCGCCGACGAGGTTGAGCACGCCCGACAGCGCCACGGCAACTTTCGGTTTCAACGCCCCGGTGGCGATCGAGGTAGCCATCGCGTTGGCGGTGTCGTGGAAGCCGTTGGTGAAATCGAACGCAAGAGCCGTGATTATCACGAACAGGACGATGACGTCCATATCGCCCTTCGTCGTCGAGGAAGCCCAGCGTGTCGAGCGTCGCAGACCAAACGAAACGTCCGGTGAACGCTACATGTCCACTCGGGGGTTCTCCGGTCGCCCGCCCCGCTGTGCCATCGGGTCAGCGCGGGCCGGCAGGGCGATTGCGGTGATCACGAGTTCGTCGCTGCGCAACCACTGGCCGTCCAATCGAGTCAACGGGTGACCGGCGTTGCTGATTCCAGGCACCAGCAGGCGGGCAGCGAAGGTGCCCTGAGTGGGATCGGTCGTGCCGAGTTCGATCGTGACGGCAGCGTCCTCAAATCCGAGCCAGCGGCGGGTCAACGGAAACCACGCCTTGTAGACGGATTCCTTGGCGCAGAACAGGAGTCGGTCCCAGCGGGTCGTCTCGTCGGCGGCAGCCAGCTGGGACAGCCTGCCCTGCTCCTGCGCCGAGGCGATCGCGTCCAATACTCCCGCGGGCAGTGGCTCATTCGGTTCGGCGTCGATTCCCAGCGCGTGGACATCGCAGCTGTGCGCGACGGCGGCGGCCCGGTAGCCACTGCAGTGAGTCATGCTGCCCACCACATCCGGCGGCCACAGCGGCTCACCACGCTCGCCGCGAAGCACCGCCACCGGGGGCAGGCCGAGCTGGCGCAGCGCGCGCCGGGCGCAATGGCGAACGGTGCGGAATTCACGGCGCCGCTTGTCCACCGCGCGGCTGATCAGCTCTGCTTCGCCGGGGTACAGCACAGCGCCAGGCGGGTCGTCCAACGCCTCGGCACTGGCCACCGCAGCAGGCAGAATCTTTTCGATCAATTCGGCGGTAACTGTACCGCTGCCTGATCAGTTGACACGGGTCAGATCGATCAATCGATCGGCGGCGGCGAGTACATCGGTGATCGTGATGCGAAGCAGGCCCGGGTCTGGCCGGTCAGCGAAGGTGTCGCCGGTGCTGCCGCCCCACAGCGCACGATGCTGTGGACGCTCCGGAGGTGGCCCCCAGTGTTGGGGAGAAACCGGACCGAACAGGACCACTGACGGCGTGCCGTACGCGGTGGCGAGATGGGCGATGCCGGTATCGCCGCAGATCACCACCATCGCATCGGCGACCAGCGCGGCGAGCTCGGACAACGTGGTGCGCCCGGCGAGCACCGAGCCGTCCGGTAGGCCGGCCGCGGTGGCCACCTGCCGCGCAAGCGGGCGCTCGCCCGCGCTGCCGGTTACCACTACGCGAAGCCCGGCACCAGCCAGCCGGTGTGCCACGGCCGCATACCGCTCGGCGGGCCACTGCCGGGCGGCGAACCCGCATCCGGGGTGCACGACGACCGCCCGCGGTACGGGGCTGGTCGCCCGCGGGCGGTCCAGCTCGAGGTCGGAGGGGTCGGCGGGGACACCGAAGTACGCCAGCATCCGGCACCACCGCACTACCTCGTGCGCCCGGCCATCCCACTCCGGGCCCGCCACCCCCGGATGGCTATGGCTGAGTAGCACGGTGGGCTGTAGCACGCGCAGCGCGCAGGTGCTCTGCGGTCCCCGGCCGTGCAGGTTCACCGCTACTGCGGGGGGTGGCTCGCGCCAGCTGACTGGACCCAGCTGCGGGGTGGGCAGCAGGTCGTCCACCGCACCGGTGAGTAGGGCCAGCTCGCGCAGCGGCGCGGGAGCGGCAAGCACCACTCGATGATCCGGGTAGCTGGATCGCAGGCCACGCAGCGCCGGCACCGCGGTCAGCAGATCACCGAGACCCAGCGCGCGCAGCACCAGCACGCTGGGGCGAGACACAGCTCTCACGGCCACGACGACTCGTGCGACGAGCAGACCACCATCTCCCGCAGCTCGCATCCGGGTGGCTGGCGCAGCGCGTGGATCACAGTTGCCGCCACGTCCTCCGGCCGGTTGAGTTTGGCGTCCGGTGGTGGCTTGTACTGCTCGTCGCGGCCGTCGAAGAACGCGGTATGCATCCCGCCCGGAATCAGCAGCGTCACTCCGATCCGTCCGGCGGTCTCCGCGGCCAGCGCCCGGGTGAATCCGATTACGCCGAACTTGGATGCGCAGTAGGCCGTTGCGTCCGGAAACACCCGCAGGCCCAAGGTCGACGAGCAGGTCACTACGGTGCCCCGGGAGCGCTCGAGATACGGCAGCGCGGCGCGCACCACCCGGGCGGTACCGAGCAAGTTCACCGCCACCACCCGCTCCCAGTCCTCGGCGGGCACCTCGCCGAACGGACCGCAGGAATCGATACCGGCGGCGGTGAACACCGCCTGCAGCTCCCCGCCGCCGGCGGCCACCAGAGCCGCAACGGCATCCTCGGTGGAGGTTCGATCCGCCAGATCAGCCTGCACGTGGTCGACGCTGATCGATGGAGCGTTGCGGTCCAGGACCAGCGGGCGGCCGCCAGCGGCGAGCACGGCTTCGACGGTGGCCGCGCCCAGCCCGGAGGCGCCTCCAGTGATCAGCACATTGCCCAGTGATTTCATTTTTGGGACCTCGTACCTTGGGGCCTCATACCTTCTCCTTCATCCGGCGTCGGGACTGCGACTGCGGGGCTGTCTCCAGCTCCCGGGCGGCGCAGACAAGCCGGCTCGTTGAGTACCCGTCGAGCAGCGGGATGATCACCACACGGCCACCGTGCCGGCGCACCACCGGATCCTCGGGCAGTTCGCTGATGGTGTAGTCGCCGCCTTTGACCCACACGTCGGGGCGCACGGTTTCCAGCAGCGCGGCAGGGGTGTCCTCGTCGAACACGATCACTGCGTCGACCGGTTCCAGCGCCTGGAGTAGCGCGATCCGGCCGGCCGCGGGCACGATCGGCCGGCCGGGACCCTTGCGCCGGCGTATCGACTCATCAGAGTTGACGCACACCACCAGGGCGTCACCCAGGGCGCGGGCCTGCCGCAGCAGGCTCAGGTGCCCGGGGTGCAGCAGGTCGAAGCAGCCGCCGGTGGCCACCAGCCGCCCACCCCGTTGACGCAGCCGGGCTATGACATCCACCGCAGCATCGGGTGACGATGGTGGGCGCCCGGGAGGTAGCGCGTTGATCGACGCGGCACCTCCGGCGGCGACGAATTCCGACGCCGAGCAGACCGCTGCTGCCACCGCCGTGCTGACGGAGCTGCCGCCTAGCAGCACGCCGGTCACCGCGGCAGCGAAGGCATCCCCCGCACCGCAAGTGTCGCAATTCGGGGGCATATCTAGTTCGGGTACCGGCACAGTGGTACAGCCGTCCGCAGTGGCCAATTCCGCACCGCGGGCCCCGAGGGTGACCGCCACCGCGTCGCATCGCCACCACCCACGCAGCGCCACAGCGGCCGTTGACCCTCGGGCGGACATCGGCACGGCCCCGGACGCCTCGGCCTCGTTAGGTGTCACCAGGCGGCAGCCAGGCACGGGTTGGGTTCCTCGGGGGTGCGGATCCCACACCACGGGTACCCAGCGGACGACGTTGAGCAGCGCATCTCGAACCCCAGGATCGGCAGTGACATCGCGCCCGTAGTCGGACACCAGTACCGCCTCGGCGTCGCCCAGCAACGACGGGAAGCGGTTCCCAGCGGGTGGGCCGGCGGCCCGGCCGTCACCCGCGTCGACCCGCAGCAGCGAACGACAGTCCGTGCGGATCCTGGTCTTGCATGCGGTGGCGCCGCGCAGCGGCATCCGCACCAGCTCCACGTGGGACGCCAGCAGCTCAGCGAGTAGCCGGCCCGGTGGGTCGGTGCCCAGCGCTGTCACCAAGACCACGTCGTGGCCTGCGCGGGCCGCCAGCAGCGCCGCAAGTCCCGCCCCACCGGGACGCCAGCGCTGTGCCTGGACGTCCACGACTGGCACGGGTGCGTCCGGACACATCCGGTCCACCCGGCCCTCGACATCGCTGTCGAGCAGCGTGTCGCCGATGACCACCATCCGGGCACCGGTCATAGCGGCCGTTTCGGTGCGACCACGCCCAGCGCTTCGTCGATGGCGATGCACACCGAGTGCACGATGGCGAGATGGATCTCCTGGACGGTCGCGGCACTGGGTGCCTCGACCGCGATCGCGTCGTCGCACACCGCGGCCAGGGTGTTGGGGGCCGGACCGGTCAGCGCCCACGCGGTCATGCCGACCTCGTGCGCTGCCTTCGCCGCCGAGACCACGTTGCGGCTGGCGCCGCTGGTGGACAGCGCGATGAGCACATCGCCTGGCCGGCCATGCGCGAAGACCTGGCGGGCGAACGATTCGTGACCGCCGTAGTCGTTGGTGATCGCGGTGAGCGCGGAGGTGTCGGCGTGCAGGGCAATCGCGGATAGCGGACGCCGATCGTGCAGGAATCGGCCGACGAGCTCGCCGGTGAGGTGTTGGGCCTCCGCGGCGCTGCCGCCATTACCGCAGGCGAGCAACCGGCCGCCGCCACCCAGTACTCCCGCGAGGTGCCGTCCCCAGCACGCCGCGCGGGCACCGGCGGTGTCCTCCATCCGCGCCAGGGCGGTGCGTAGCGCGGCGAGGTGTTCGCGGCTCATGGTTGGCCTCCGAGCGCGGTGGCTGATCTGCCCCCCGGAACGGGGGCTGCCGGAATCTCCTCGCCGGCCAGCAGTTGGTTGTAGAGCAATTCCGTCTCGACCGCGATACGGCTCCAGCCGTAACGTGTCCGCGCCCGCGCCGCGGCGGCCGAGCCGATCGCGGCGAGCCTGGCGGGATCGGCGAGCAGTTCCCGCAGCCGTTGCGCCAGCGCGGCCGGGTCCCGCGGCGGCACCAGCGCACCGGTGCGGCCGTCGAGGACGGTGTCGAGGTGGCCGCCCACCGCGGA
>JBHELN010000135.1:0-5896 GCA_046263115.1 Pseudonocardiaceae bacterium
GTATAGCGCACCCGGTGCGGGCGAGTGCGCGGCGACGCGCCCCCGGTGTGCGAGCACACCACGCCGCATGTGTACTCGGCGGCAACCTCAGCGAGCTTGGGATCGGCACCCGCCCAGGTGTCGTTGATGATGTCCGCACCTGCCTGCACCGCTGATCGGGCCACCTCATGGCGCCAGGTATCAACGCTGATCAAAAGGTCGGGGTAGCGCTGCCGGACGGCGGCTACGAAAGGCACCACCCGGCGCGTCTCCTCGGCCACCCCGACGTCGTCGCCGGGCCCGGCTTTGACCCCACCAATGTCCACGATGTCGGCACCCTCGTCCACGGCGCGATCCACGGCGGTCATGGCGGCCTGGTCTGAGTAGGTCGCGCCGCGGTCGTAAAACGAGTCCGGGGTCCGGTTGACGATGGCCATCACCGAGGCCCGGTCGCCGGGCAGGGTGCGGGTTCCAAACCGGACTACGGGCACTTCAGGGCTGGCTGCGGTGATCATCCAGCACGCTCAATGGGTGTCCTGCCAAGCCTGATAAGAGGCGCCCACCAGCCGGACGACCTCGTCGATCTCGTCGGTGATGTGGACCAGAGCGAGTTCGGCGTCGCGGAGTTTGCCCTGCGCGGTGACGGTGTCGGCCAGCCACGTGTAGAGACCGCCCCAGTAATCTTGCCCGAACAGGACGACGGGGAATTTGGTGACCTTCTTGTTCTGCACCAGGGTCAGCGCCTCGAACAGCTCGTCCAAGGTGCCGAATCCGCCGGGCAGGCAGACGAATGCCTGGGCGTATTTGATGAACATCGTCTTGCGGGTGAAGAAGTACCGAAAGTTGATGCCGAGATCAACCCAGGGATTGAGCCCTTGCTCGAAGGGCAGCTCGATGCCCAGGCCCACGGATAACCCGCCAGCCTCAGAGGCCCCGCGGTTGACCGCCTCCATGCTGCCCGGGCCTCCACCGGTGATCACCGCGAAGCCGGCCTCAGCAAGCGCGGCACCCAGCGCGCGGCCGGTGGCGTACTCCGGGTGGTCCCGCGGGGTGCGGGCCGAGCCGAACACGGTGACCGCATGCGGCAACTCGGCGAGCGCTCCGAAGCCCTCCACGAACTCGGCCTGGATACGCAGCACCCGCCACGGATCGGTATGCACCCAATCGCTGGGCCCGCGCGAGTCGAGCAGCCGCTGATCGGTGGTTGTCGCCTCATAACGACGCTCCCGGCGCAACACCACCGGACCGCGCTGCCTCTCCCGAGGATGCTCGTCATCCCCGCCGTTTCGGCTCAACCCCTGCCATCCCTCCACCACCATGTCACCACCCTACGTGTCCACCCCCGATCCCCGATATGGAGTCATATCGGGGTCATGGGTCCCCTGTTCGGCCGATATGTCTCGATGCGGGGGGTCGGGGGTGCCTCGGTGAGTGAGGTAGCGGCGTAAGGCCTGGGTGCAGGTGGTGATGAGGTCGATACGGACGTGTTCGTCTCGGGTATGTGCTTGATTGGGGTCGCCGGGGCCGTAGTTGAGGGCCGGGATCCCGCGGGCGGCGAAGCGCGAGACGTCCGTCCAGCCGTATTTGGCGACCGGAGCGATCCCGATGGCGGCGAGGAACTCTTGCGTCGCCGGTGCACCCAGACCTGGTAGCGCGCCCGCGGCACCGTCGGTGAATGCCAGGTCGAACCCGTCGAGCACGTCGCGGACATGCTGCTGGGCGTCGGCCAGCGAGCGGTCCGGGGCGAACCGGAAGTTGATCTGCACCGCACAGGCGTCGGGCACCACGTTGCCGGCTACCCCACCGGAGATGCCCACCGCCTGCAGGCCCTCCCGATAGGTGCACCCGTCGATCTCCACAATGCGCGGCCGGTAACCGGACAACCGGGCCAGCACCGACCCGGCAGCGTGGATCGCGTTGTCGCCCAACCACGACCGGGCGCTGTGTGCCCGGCGCCCCGCGGTACGCACGGTGACACGCAACGTGCCTTGGCAGCCCGCCTCGACCAGGCCACTGGTGGGCTCAGCCAGGATCGCCAACTGCGCGGCCAACCACTCCGGGTGTTCACGCTCGACGCGGCCCAACCCGTTGCGGGCCGCCTCGATCTCCTCGCAGTCATAGAGAACCACGGTCAGGTCGCACACCGGCTCGGGCACCGTGGCCGCCAGGTGCAGGATCATCGCGTCGCCCGACTTCATGTCCGACGTGCCGCAGCCGTAGAGCAGATCGTCGCTGCGCCGGCTGGGCAGATTCCCGGCAATCGGCACGGTGTCCAGGTGCCCGGCGAGCAACACCCGGTGCGGATGGCCCCGATCGGTGCGGGCCAGCACGGTGTTGCCGCAACGCAGCAACTCCAGGTGCGGCGCCTGCGCGGCCAGCGCCGCTTGCACCGCGTCGGCCAGCGCCAACTCATCGCCCGACACGCTGGGTACGTCCACCAACGCGGCGGTCAACTCCACCGGGTCGGCGGTGAGGTCCAGATTCACAGCGCTGACGGTAGCGCTGCAACAACCACCATGGCTGCACGGCATGATCGCGGTTTGGGTGCCGGCAACGACAATTCCTGTCGCCGTAGGCACCTAAACCCTGATCAAGCTCTCCGGAGGTGGCCGCCGAACCGCTACCGTGGCCGGTCGTGGACCACGCACAGATCGACTCCGCACACGGCCTGGGATTGGCCACCCTCACCCACACCGGCACCGTGCTGGACACCTGGTTCCCGAACCCGGAACCGGGGCCGCCGCGCGACATGCCGACAGGAACGGTGCGGATAGCCTCGGACCAGGTACCCGACGAGTTCGCCGCGCTGCTCGGCCCGGATCCGGCGCGGGGCGTCGAGCTGGTGGCGGTGCGCACCACCATCGCCGATCTGCAGGCCCTCCCTATCGACCCGCATGACGTCTACCTGCGCCTGCACCTGCTGTCGCACCGCCTGGTGACGCCGCGCAGCATCAATCTCGACGGGGTTTTCGGGCTGCTGTCCAACGTGGTGTGGACCAATTTCGGGCCGTGCCCGGTGGAAGGGTTCGAGGCCACCCGCTTGCGGATGCGCCAGCTCGGCCCGGTCACCGTCTACGGAGTGGACAAGTTCCCGCGGATGGTCGACTACGTGGTGCCCACCGGAGTGCGGATCGGCGATGCGGACCGGGTGCGGCTGGGCGCCCACCTGGCCGCCGGCACCACCGTGATGCACGAGGGATTCATCAACTTCAACGCCGGCACGCTGGGTACCTCGATGGTGGAAGGCCGGATCTCCAGCGGGGTCATCGTCGGCGCCGACTCCGATCTGGGGGGCAGCTCCTCGGTGATGGGGACGCTCTCGGGTGGCGGCAAGGAGCAGATCTCCGTGGGTCGGCGCTGCCTGCTCGGCGCTAACGCCGGGATCGGGATCTCGCTGGGTGACGACTGTGTGGTGGAGGCCGGCCTCTATGTCACCGCCGGAACCAAGGTGACGCTTCCCGACGGCACCGTGGTGAAGGCGCGCGAGCTGTCCGGCACCGACGGGGTGCTCTTTCGCCGCAACTCCGTCACCGGAACCGTCGAGGCGGTGCAGCGGGGCGGCACAGCGGGCATCGAGCTCAACGCGATGCTGCACTCCAACGACTGATGGCCGCACGACCAGCACCGACTACTAGGATCATCAGCGTGAGTGCCGCCACCCAGGACGCAACTCCCCACCGCGCTGCTGGGACCGCCAAACTTGTGAAGCTCGGTGAACCCGTCCGGTGCCGGCCATCCGATCCGACTGTGCACCAATTGCGCGCGGCTCTGGACACCCGGCTGCGTGCCCTGCTCGCGCATGATCCCGGCACCCGGCTGGGCGAGGATCCCGAAGAGTTACACCAGATGCGTGTCGCGGTACGCCGAATGCGGGCCATGCTCAAGGCCGCCCGTCCGCTGCTGAACCGCAGCTGGGCTGACAACCTACGCACCGAATTGGGCTGGCTGGGCAGGGCGCTCGGGCCGGTTCGCGACGCGGACGTGCTCATCGAACGCCTTCGCGATCGCGCATCGGCCTTCGGTGATAGCAGCCGCGACGCGGTGGAGACCCTGATCGAAGCCCTGGTGAGTGACCGGAAGATCGCTAGGGCCGAGATGCTCGACGTGCTGGGCAGCCGCCGGTACACCGCTTTGCTGCGCAGGCTGGCGACCGCGGTGTCCCGTCCGTGGCCCGCCGGACCCGGCGACGCCGGAGCCGCCGCGCTGGTCGAGCTGGTGCGCGCTGAGTACCGCAGGCTGTCCAAGGCAGTACAAGCTGCCGGCCAGGACCCCCCTGATGAGGTCCTGCACGCCCTGCGGATCCACGGCAAGCGGCTGCGCTACACCGGGGAGCTTGCCGCCGCCGCTGGTCGCCGGCCGGTCCGCAGGCTGGTGGAGTCCACGGTGGCGCTGCAGGATGTGCTGGGCGAGCACCAGGACGCGTGCGTGGCGCAACACCGGGTGCGGCTACTGCTGCACGGCCTCGGCGACGTGGTGGACGTCGGCGTGGCCTTCGCCGCCGGGCGACTCGTCGAGCGCGAAGAACTCAGCCGCATCGAAACACGGCAAGCCTGGCTCACCGCGTGGCAACAGGTGGAGGAGCGGGCACGATCACTGGAGACGGTGGCCTAACCTCTCTACCACGGCGTCGATGCACCGATCCTCCGCAGTGAGCGAGACCCGGACGTGGCGCGCGCCGGCGGAACCGTAGAACTCACCCGGCGCGACAAGCACACCTAACTCAGCCAGCCGGGCGACGGTGTCCCAGCACGGTTCGCCGGCGGTGCACCACAGGAACAGCCCACCCTGCGACCGCTGCACTCGCAGCCCGGCGCGGTCCAACGCCGGCCGCAGCAGTGCGCGGCGCCGCGCGTACCGCTCCCGCTGCTGCGTGATGTGCGTGTCGTCGGACAGGGCGACCACCATCGCCTGCTGCACCGGTCGGGCAACCATCATGCCTGCGTGTCTACGCACCGACAGCAACGCGGCGACCAGATCCGGGTCGCCGGCGACGAAACCGGCCCGGTAGCCGGCGAGGTTGGACGACTTGGACAGCGAGTGCACCGCCAGCAGCCCGCGATGGTCCCCGCCGGACACCTGCGGGTGCAGCACCGAGGTCGGCTGCGCGTCCCATCCCAGGGACAGGTAACACTCGTCTGAGGCCACCACCGCGCCGATGTCGCGAGCCTGGACCACCGCGCCGGCCAGTACCGCGGCCGGCATGACGTCGCCGGTGGGATTGCTCGGCGAATTCAGCCAACGTAACCGGGTCCCCGGCGGCGCTGGCTGGTGATCGCCCAGACGGACCGGGGTGGCGCCGGCCAGCCGCGCACCGACCTCGTAGGTGGGGTAGGCCAGCTCCGGGAGCGCTATGAGATCACCCGGGCCGAACCCGAGCAAGGTGGGCAGCCAGGCCACCAGCTCCTTGGAACCCGCCGTCGGCAACACTGCCTCGACGGGCACACCGAGTACGCCGTATCGCCGCGCGAGCGCGTCGACAGCCGCTTGACGCAGTTCGAGTGTGCCATGCGTGGTCGGGTAACCGGGCTGCGCCGACGCCGACGCCAAGGCGCGGCGCAGCACGTCGGGAACCGGATCCACCGGGGTACCGACCGACAGATCGACCGCGCCGCCGGGATACTCGGCGGCGCGGCGAGCCGCACCGGAGAGGCTGTCCCACGGGAATGCCGGAAGATCCAGACGCACCGCGGCACCCGGAATGCCTCGTGAGGCGCCCGCACCTTGCGCGACACCCGCACCCGAGGTGCCGTGCCTGACACCCGCGCCCGGGCGGATCACTCCTCGTTCTGCGGCGGCAGGTCAGCGATCATCGGTGGGTCGTCGTTGACCGGACCGACCTTCGACGCTCCACCGGGGGATCCCAGCTCGGCGAAGAAGTCGACGTTGGCCTTGGTGTAGTCCTTCCACTGGTCCGGAA
>JBHELN010000136.1:0-3352 GCA_046263115.1 Pseudonocardiaceae bacterium
CTGTTGTGACCGGCGCATCGCTGCCGAGGATGCCAAGATCGGCCAGCCGGAGATCCTGCTCGGGATCATCCCGGGCGCCGGCGGCACCCAGCGGCTGCCGCGGCTGATCGGCCCGTCCCGGGCCAAGGAACTGATCTACACCGGTCGGTTCGCCCGCGCTGACGAGGCCCTGCGGATCGGTCTGGTGGATGAGGTGGTCGCCCCTGGCGAGGTGTATGCCGCGGCTCGGCGCTGGGCGCAGCAGTTCGTTGCGGGGCCGGCGCGTGCGCTGGCCGCGGCCAAGGCGGCCATCGACGATGGGCTCGACGTCGACCTCAGCGAGGGTCTGCAACTGGAAGGTGAGGCGTTCGCGGCGCTGGCGCACACCGAGGACCGGGTGACCGGGATGCGCTCGTTCCTCGACCACGGCCCCGGCAAGGCGACGTTCATTGGACGCTGAGTGAGCGATACGGTACTCAACGTGTGGAATGGAGTAGACCTCAACTACCACAACCTGATCAACATCTTCCTGCATCACCTCGAAGTGCCGGCCAGCTTCGTCCCCGGGTCGTTGCTGCTGGGCGGTGCGGCCTGGTGGTGGGCGCCGCGCCAGGGTTGGGACCGGAAGTTCGCGGTCCTTGCCGGGTGCGCTATGGCGCTGGCGCTGGCGCTCACGGTAGTGCGCCCGTTCGGGCATTTCCCTACCGGTGGACTCAGCCCGCTGGGCACGCTACGGGTATGCACGGTTGGCAGCTTCTCGCTCGTGCACTTGTATGAGGAACTCAACGTGGTGATGTTGGTGCCATTCGCGATTTTCGGCACGCTGGCTACCCGTCGCCCCATGATTGTCGCGAGCTCCAGCATGCTCGCCAGCGGCTTCATCGAATACGTCCAGGGCGCCACCGGTGGCGGCGAATGCCAGCTCCGGGACATCGTCCACAACACCTTGGGCGGGGTAATCGGAGTACTGATCGCGGTGCTGGTACTGCGGCTGCGGGCTAGGCAACCCGATGAGATCATCGCAAGCGTCCCAGCTGGTTCAGGATCGCCGCGCTGATCGCGACCGGGTCGGCGTCGTGCGCGACCTGCACCTGGCGGCCATTGCCGCCGCCGACCACCGCACCGCGGGTCGGTCCGTGATCGCAGATCACGTCCGGGTGCTGCTGGTCAGTGCGCACCGTGCCCGGTTCGGTGGCCTCCAGCACAGCGAGTGAGTCGTGCAGCGCCACCGGCGCTCGGCGTCGCTGCCGGTACGCCTCGACGACGCCGGCCAGTGCGGCGCAGCGCGGACCGGCTGCGGCCAGCTCGGCAAGCCAGGTCTGGTCGAGTGCGACGCGCCGGGTCAGATCCAGCGGCACGAGGGTGGTTGGCACGTCTTCCTCGACGAGCACCCGGCGCGCCGCCTCTGGATCCGAGCCGACGTTGAATTCGGCTTGCGGCGCGCTGAGATCGCCTCCCATCGTCACGATGCGCTGGATCCTGGGCTTCACCTCGGGGTGCACGGCGAGCAGCAGCGCGATGTTGGTCAGCGGACCGATCGCCACCAGCGTCACCGGTGCGACCGCGCCACGCAGCAGGGCGGCCATCAGGGGCACGGCGCCGAGCGGATTGACCGGCCCGCTGGGCGCCGGTAACAGATCAGCCCGCCCAGCGAGAGCGTCCGCGCCGTGCCAGCAGCTAGCCCGGGGGCGCCGCGGGTACACCAACGGCCGGGCCGCACCGGCAGCTACCGGCAGCTGACCGAGCCCGGCCAGCGCCCGCAGCCGTTGCGCGTTGGCGGTGGTGACCTCCACGGCGGCATTACCGAACACCGTGGTCACTGCCAGCAGCTGCACCTGCGGGCTGGCCACCGCCAGCATCACCGCTACCGCGTCATCTACGCCGGGATCGGTATCGATGATCATTGGTACGGTCACCGCGCCAGCACCTCGTCGATCTGCGCGGCGGTGGGCAGGGAGGGTTGGGCACCGGGCCGGGTCGCCGCCAGGGCGCCGGCAGCGCAGGCTCGGGCGAGTAGCTCGGCGTCAGGAAGCCCGTGTAGTAGCCCGGCTACCGCAGCAGCGATGAACGCGTCCCCTGCGCCGGTGCCGTCCACCGCGTCGACCGGTGGGGGAGTGGCGACCGCGACCTGCCGGCCGTGGCGCAGCAGCGCCGCGCCGCGCGGCCCGTCGGTGACGGCGAGGGCCTGAGCGGTGCGCAGGTCGGGCAGCGCGGCGTACTCGGCCCTGTTGACCACCACCAGGTCGGCGCGGTGCAGCACCTCGGCCGGCACCGGTCGGGCCGGGGCGGCGTTGAGCACGAACAGCCCGCTGGCGTGGCGGGCAGCGGTGACGACGGCGTGGTCGGGCACCTCCAGCACGGTCAATACCGCGTCGGCGCCCGCCACATCCTCGACGTCTACCCGCAGCGCTGCATTCGCACCGGGAACCACCGTGATGGTGGTGTCGCCTGCGGTATCGACCGCGATCAGCGCCAGGCCGGTCGGCTCGGCGACCTGCTGCAGCCGGTCGAGCCTAACGCCTTCCCGGCGCAGTAGCTCCAGAGCGCCATCGGCGTCGGGGTCGGTGCCCACTGCGGCGATCAAGCGGACCGGCAGTCCCAACCGGCGGACGGCCAGCGCCTGGTTGGCCCCCTTGCCGCCAGGTACGCGGCTCAACCCAGTGGCCGTCAGCGTCTCGCCAGGTTGCGGCAAACGCGGCAGCGCGGCCACCAGATCAAGGTTGACGCTGCCTACCACGGTCACGCTCACGGGTACGTCCCATCATGGCGCGGGATGGCGGCGGCGATTCTGGCGATCTGCGCTGGGGTGCCGGCCATCAAGGTGGCGGCGTGCGCGCTGATGACCTCGATGGGCCAGTCCCACCAGGCCGCCTGCTGGAGCAGCTCGACCTCGGCATCCGGGTATCGGTGCTTGAGCTGCTGGGCAGGATTGCCGCCAACGACGGTGTAGGGCGCCACGTCACGGGTGACGACGGCGGCGGTAGCGATGATCGCGCCATTGCCGATCGTAACGCCGGGCATCACCGTCACGTCGCGGCCGAACCAGACGTCGTGGCCCACCGTCGTGTCGCCCCGGCTGACGGCGTGCGCTTGGAACGTGTCGCGCGTCTCGTCCTGCCACCGACCGGGGAAGATCGTGAACGGGAAGGTCGAGGGCCCACTGGTCAGATGGTTGGCGCCGGCCATGACGAAGCGCACTCCGGCCGCGATCGCGCAGAACCTGCCGATCAGCAGCCGCTCCGGGCCGAAGCCGTAGAGCACGCGTTCGAGTTCGAAGCTTCCGGTGTCCTGGGAGGCGTCGTAATAGGTGTACTCGCCGACCTTGACTTTCTCAGACGTGATGGTGGGCTTCAGGAACACGCAGTAGCGCGGG
>JBHELN010000137.1:0-8274 GCA_046263115.1 Pseudonocardiaceae bacterium
TCGTCACGCAGCCGGTACACCTCGGCGGCGTGCGCGCCGAGGAACCCGGTGCCCTCCATGATCTCCGGACGGACCAGCACCGGCGGGATCATCAGGGTGAACCCGGACGCCACCGCCCGCGCCACCGCCAGCTGCAGCAAACCGAGTTGCAGCTGGGCGCCCAACCCGGTGAGAAAGTTGAACCGGGCGCCGGAGACCTTCGCGCCGCGCTCGGTGTCGAACAGGCGTAATGACGTGCCCAGCTCGACGTGGTCGCGGGGGTCGAAGTCCAGCTCCGGCGGCGTGCCGACGTGCTTGAGGACGACGTAGTCATCCTCACCGCCGGGCGGAACTCCGTCGATGATCAGGTTCGGTACCGCGCGGTGCGCGGCCTGAAAGGCCTGCTCCGCGCCGGCCTGTTCGGCTTCGGCGAGCTTGACTTCTGCAGCGAGCTGCTTGGCGTGGGCGAGCAGCTCGTCTCGTTGCTCGCCATGCGCCCGGCCGACCTGCTTGCCCAGCGCCTTCTGCTCGGCGCGCAACGAGTCGGCGGCGGCGACGGCCTTGCGACGCCGCTCGTCGGCGCCGATCAGCGCATCGACGGCGTCTTCGTCCTCACCGCGGGCCCGCTGCGAGGCGCGCACCCGGTCCGGGTTCTCCCGCAGCACCTTGAGATCGATCACGACCGGTCAGCCTATCCCGGCTCATCGCCAGCCAGCACAGCGGCAGCTTCCAGCAACATCCATCCCGACAATTGCACCGACAGGTCCTGCTCGGGCAGGCCCGGACCGGGCGGGCGGGCCGGCACCGTCCACTGCGGACCGAACACTGGGCCCCCGTCGGCGACGCCCCGGTTGTGCCAGGCCGCTTCCGCGGAGTCCAGCACCAGCCGGGCCGCCACCTTGCCATCGGGCAGACCGGCCGCAGCCAGGGTCAGATACCGGGCCAGGATGCCGGTGAACAACCCACCGTCGCCGCCGCCGTGCCCGCGCAGCACTCCGTCATCGGTGAGGTGCTCAGCGACCGCATGCACGGTGGCCTCGGCTTGCTGCCACCAGCGCGCCGCGCCGGTGGCAGTGCCCAGCTCGACGCAGGCACCCAGCAGCACACCTTGGCAGTAGCTGTAGATGGCGCGCTCGATCGTGCGCACCGATCCGTCCGGGTTCACCCGTGCCCCGTCGAAGATCAGGCCGGTGTCCGGGTCGATCAGGTGCTGGAGCATCCACTCCACCAGAGACGTCGCGATGCCTAAGTTGCCCCGCCGGGCGTAGAAGATCGCGGCCGGACCGGTCGCGGGGACGTTGACGAAGTCGTCACCGACCCGCCAGCGCATCCCCCCGCTGGGGCCCCGCCCGGTCCGCAAGTGGCGCATGATGGCTTCTTCCGCGCCCCGCCAGCGCAGCCCGGCCACAGTCGCGCTGCGCTGCAGTGCCAGGCCCAGCCAGGCGATGTCGTCGTAGTAGTTGTTAACCCAGCCGGTGACATTGCGCACCCGCACACCGCGCACTACTGCGGCGATGGCATTGCGCCGCCACTGAGTCGGTGCGCGTTGATAGGCGTCGATCAGGCAGTCCACCAAGTGCGCCTGCCACCAGTAGTGCCACTGCAGCGAATGTCCTGGCCAGCTGACACGTCCTAGCCGGGTGTCCAGCAACCCCGGCAGCTGGAAAATGTTTCGGGTGTGCACGGCCCGTTCGGCCGCCGCAGCCCGACCAGCCCAGGCGGTCACCAGGCCGCCTGCAGATCGGCGTGCTGGCGGATCCAGGCGTGCATGGCGATCCCGGCGGCCACCCCCGCATTGATCGACCGGGTTGAGCCGAACTGCGCGATCGAGACGGTCAACGCGGCTCCCTTACGGGCCTGTGGCGTCAGCCCGGGACCTTCCTGCCCGAACAGCAGCAGGCAATCCCGCGGCAACTTGGTGGTTTCCAATCGCAGTGCTCCGGGCGAGTTGTCCACGGCGACCACGGTGAGGTCGGTGGCGGCAGCGTGCGCGAGCAGCTCGGCGATGTCGTCGTGGTGGCGCAGGTGCTGGTAGCGGTCGGTGACCATGGCGCCGCGCCGGTTCCACCGTCGACGTCCCACAATGTGCACCTCTTTGACGGCAAACGCGTTGGCGGTGCGCACCACGGTGCCGATGTTGTGATCGTGGTCGAAATTCTCGATCGCCACGTGCAACGGGTGGCGGCGGGTGTCCAGATCAGCGACAACCGCGTCTCGGCGCCAGTACCGGTAGGCGTCGACGACGTTGCGGCGGTCACCGTCGCGCAGCAGTTCGGGGTCGTAACGGGGGTCCTCCGGCCAGGGCCCAGGCCACGGTCCGACACCGACTGTCTCACCCCACTCGGTGGGGCCCAGATCTGTGATCACAATTCCAGATCACTCAGACTCAGTACCGCGCGATAGGGCAACCCGGCCGCCTCGATGGCCTCCCGGGCGCCGGTGTCGCGGTCCACAACGGTGGCCACGCCAACGACGTTAGCGCCCGCCTCCCGTAGCGCCGCCACGGCGGTCAGTACCGAAGCGCCGGTGGTGGAGGTGTCCTCGACGGCAAGCACCCGGCGACCCGCCACGTCCGGGCCCTCGATGCGCCGTTGCATCCCGTGCTGCTTGGTCGACTTGCGCACCACAAAGGCATCCACCGGCGGACCTGAGGCGTGCAGCACCGCGGCGGCGACCGGATCAGCGCCCAAGGTCAAGCCGCCCACCGCCTGGTATGACCAGTCAGCGGTCAGCTGCCGGATCAGACGCCCGATCAACGGCGCCGTCTCGTGATGCAGGGTGATCCGGCGCAGATCCACGTAGTAGTCGGCCTCGGCACCCGAGGACAGGGTGACCCGGCCGGGGACCACCGCCAGCCGGCGCACCAGCGCCGCCAGCCGCGCCCGGGGATCGGTGCTCGTCGTCGCCGCCCCAGCCGTCATGTGCGGCCACGCCCGGTACGCGCCGCGAACCGCCGAACCAGGCCGCGAGGGAGCACATCGACCAACCCGACCAGCGCTCGGTACTGCATGCCCGGCACCGAGATGGTGCGACCCCGCCGCAGATCGGCCAGGCACTCCCGGACCACGTCATCGGCATCGAGGTAGAACGCCGAGGGGGTGCCGGTCATGTCAATCCCCGCGCGGTCATGGAACTCGGTGCGAACGAAACCCGGACAGAGCGCGATCACCTGCACCCCGGTGCCGGCCAGCGCCGTCGCCAGGCCTTCGGAGAACTGTGTCACGTACGCCTTGCTCGCCCCGTAGGTGGATCCCCGGCCGGGCAGGAAGCTCGCCACACTGGACACGTTGATCACCGCTCCCCGCCCAGCGCGGATCATGCCCGGCAACGCGGCGTGGGTCAGCCGCAGCACGCTGGTGACGTTGACGTCCAGCTGGGCCTGCAGGTCGGCGATATCGGCTTCCACGAAGCTGGCCGCCGCGATGGCGAAACCCGCGTTGTTCACGAGCAGATCGACTGGAACTGTGGTGCGCAGGCGCCGCTCGACGACCTGCCGTTCGGTGGGGCTGGCCAGATCGGCGGGCAGCACCTCGGCGGTGATGCCGTGCTGTTGGGACAGCTGGGACGACAGCAGCTGCAGCCGTTCCCGGTCCCTGGCGACCAGCACGAGATCGTAGCCCTCAGCGGCGAGCCTCCGGGCGAAAGCAGCCCCGATCCCCGCGGTCGGGCCGGTAATCAGCGCGGTTGGCATAGGCACCAGGCTAGCGACGATGACCGCCGTAGCGGGGCGCTCACCTCCGTACCGTCGCCGGCGCCGACGATCGTTGATCCAGTCGGGCCAGTTCAGCTGGGCCGATTCAGCCGGGCCGATTCAGTCGATGCGGGGCATTGGGCTGCCGGGGCGTCCGGTCGCGCCCATGGGTCCGCCGACGGGCAGTACCGGCCGGCCCTTCATTCCATTGATGACACCCGCGGCCGAGGTGTACCAGGCGACGAGAGCGGTGATCACACCGACGAGGCCGCCCAACCTCCCGAGACTGTGGTTGCCACTGAACTCGCCGAGGAACAAGATGATCTCGGTGGCCTCCAAGGCCAGGAACACCCCGAACACGGCTCCATTGACCTGCGTGCTCCACAACAGCATGTAGGTGTTGAAAATGGCGAACGCCAGCAGAATCCAGCCAAGATCGTTCGCCTGCTCCAGGGCGTTCGCCTTCGGAGCCACCAGCAGGATATAGAGGCCCAGACCGATCCAGAAACCGCCGTAGGTCGAGAAGGCGGTGGACCCGAAGACATTTCGGTTGCGGAACTCCCACATCCCAGCCAGCAGCTGGACCAAGCCCCCGTAGCCCAGCGCGTAACCAAGCCAGGCGTCGGTGCCATGGGTCCAGCCGGCGTTTTTGGCCGAAAGTAAGAAGGTGGTCAATGCGAACGCTGCCAACCCCAGCGGCGCCGGATCGGCGATCGGTGGCGCCACCGTCTGCACCGCCGCGTCACGATCTGACAAGTGAATGGCCACGATGTCCCCCGGATTGTCAAACCAGTTTTGTACTGAAAATTGTCGCGGGGCTCCATCTACGCGGCAACCGGAGGGATGAATCCCGCGCGCAGTTCAGTAACAGCTCGGCGACGGTACGGCGGTACCCAGCGCCGGGCGTGGCCGGCTGAGCCAGGTCACGGTGGAGACGCCGGGGACCACGAGGTCGGAGTCCTGGTGAGCGTGGGGTCGGTGCATCCCCCGTCACAGGACGGCCCGGCCTGCCCGCTCGGTGCGCCGGCGCGATCCGGTGACGCGCCGGGTACCAGGTCGCCCGCGGAGGCAGGGGGCGCCACGGAGGTAGGCGGCTTGCGCCGGTGAGTGGCGGGCGGTGCGGGCACTGCGGCCGGTCCCGGACCGGCGACCTCCTCAGTGGAGGTGGTGGGCATGGGAACGATGGGTTCCGGAAGCACGGCTGAGGGTTGCGCTGTCGACGAAACGGCCGCGGGAGCTGCGGGACTCACGGGCACAGCGGACACAGTTGGCGCCGGATCCGTGACTCCGGAGGGAGGAACGGAACGGTTGTGCGCGATGAAGACCAGCAGGCCGACCACGGCTCCGGCGAGAGCGAGGCCTCCCCCGGCCGCGACCAGCCTCCCCCAGTGCCGCCGGTCTCTGGCCTGCCGCCGCAACTCCTCCCAGGGATCGGCCCGGGCTTCCGGCGGGATCGCGGCGAGCGGATCGGGTGGCTCTATCGGTGAAGCATTCGTCACCGCCCCGGGCGCGGCCGCGTCAGCACCCATCCGATCACGCAGCGCTCGCAACTCGTCGATCGCCAGGATCTGGTCGCTCTCCGATTCATCCACAACCACATATAACGGAGCCTCGGGCCCGCTTGGTGCTGGATTGCCCCCAGATGGACGAGCCAAGCACCACGCCGTCAAGCTGTCCGGCGGTCTCGGCAGCCGCTAGCTGACGGTGGTGACCGCAGGCCTCCTGGGGAAGATCGACCGGTGGGTCGCAGTTACCGGCGAGGCACCGGTACCTGGACTCGCCGGGACACGGTCTCGGTGGTGCGGTAGGTGAGCTGGCGAAGCAGCGTCTCAGCGGGACGTCGGTAACCGTGGCGGCTCATCGCGTCAGCAAGCAGCACGGTGACCACCCAGGTCAGGGTGGCAAAGGCGGCAATCTCGATGAGGCCCAGCTGGTTACCGAGGCCACCGCCGTAGGCGGCCAGCACTGCGACGAAAACCACCGACTGCAATAGATAGCAGGTCATGGACCGTTGCCCGCAGGCCGCCAGCGCGCCGATCACCGGCCCGGTTCGGTCGCGCTGTTGCACACGGATCGCGACGAGCCCGGCAATCGCGGCGTAACCTACCCCACCCGCGTAGCCGGAGAAGGTGTGCGCCCCGCCCGCGAGCAAGGACAGCCCGTCGGATGACGGGCGCCACCAGGTGGCCCGCACCAGTGCCCAGGGCAAACCCCCGGCAACGGCAATCCCGATGCCGAACACCGCGGCGTGCAGCAGGAACCGCCGGTGACGCGCCGGCTCGTCGAGCAGCCGGTGACGCGCCGCCCACACCCCGAGCAGCACTGCGGGGACCAACATGAAAATCGACCCAATGACGCTGCCCTGAATCCATTGCAGCACCCGCAGCTCCGCTGCGTACAACAGTGCGGGAGTGGCGCTGGCCTTGTCGTGCAGCGGGCTGAGCCGGTGTTCCAAACCGCGGAACAGCCCAATCGGTACCACCCACAGCGCGCTGGTGATCAGCAGCGCGCGGTCGGTGGCCCGGAACATCACCTCAACCAGCAGTACCGCGATCAATCCGTAGGCGCCGATGATGTCTCCGCAGAACAGCAGCAGGGCATGGCACAAGCCGATGAGCACCATCCACCAACCGCGCCTGCGGACGATCCGGCAGACGGCCAGCTCGTCGATGCCCCGGCCGGCGTGCCGGCGCAGCAGTTGGACGATGCCGTAGCCGAACAACAAGGCATACATCGGATAGGCGCGATCCCGGACGAAGATCGTCTCAAGAAACAGGATCACCTGGTCGACGAACTCATGCCCGCGCAGCCACCAACCGTCGCCGAGGCGAAGACTCCCGTACTGGTAAAGGCAGACGTTGGCCAGCGCGATGAGTAACAGCATCGCGCCACGAGCCAGGTCGGGCGCGAGCGAACGCGCTGACAGCGCTATCGCGCCGACTGGCGGTACTTGGACAGCGTTGGATCTCCCCATGACCCTCCCCCGACATGCACTGCAAGGGGAAGATCGCTGTCTGAGATTGAATCGTTACCTTTTGGAACCGAACTCGTTATCGGCCCAGCGAGACAGGTCGGCGCTATCGGCGATCGCACTGGTGTCGCCGGTCTCCTCAGCCGAGGGCATGTCGAGCAGATCGGCGATCTCACCAAGGGCCCGCAGCAGCCGCTCCAACCGGGTGGGCGTGGCCGTGCACGGTGCCGCGGCCAGCACCCAGTCCTGTTCCAGCCAGGCAACCGCGATGTCGGCGCCCAGCGAGTTGGCCGCGAAGACGAAATCTGGTGTCATCAGGGCCCGAGCTCGTTCCGGCTCGGTGACCACGGCGATCCGTTCCCCGACGGCGCCCAGCTGGGTGAGTCGGGGATCCTGCGGTAATGGTTGGTCCGGCAACCACAGCTCGACCACCAGATCGGCGTCACGGACGCGCCGCTGCACCGCGACCACCACATCAGAGACCTGGCCACCCTGCTCATGGTCGAAAACCTGCACCACGCGGCGACCCAGCCGGGTGAACAGATTTCCCGTCACCAGATCCCGGGCCATCCCGGCTTCGGCGATCGCACCGTGGCACCAACGCTGGGTGAACATCGGGTCGGACAGCACGAACCCCCACCCGCGCAGCGCCGCCCACCGCCGGCGTTCCCGCTGCTGCGCGCTCTGCTGTCCACGGTCGGCGGCCAGCAGGGCACTCCCGGCGGCGGCTGCTAGCCCAGAGATCAGAAACCATACCCACGGCGTCACCCGACGAGCCTAAGTCGACACCTCGTCGCTTCCCGTGTGCACACGCCGCAGCCCACCCTCGACATGGAGACATATCGGGACGCCGGGTGCAGGGTCGCGGGTCAGGCGCGGGTGACGGTGAGGGCTCCGGTGCCGCCGGCGCCGGTGTTGTCCAGATCGACGCGAACGGTGTCGCCGTCGGTGATCGTGCCGGCCAGCAAGGCGTGCGCGAGCTGGTCACCGATCGCGGACTGCACCAGCCGGCG
Source organism: Pseudonocardiaceae bacterium (assembly GCA_046263115.1). Classification (GTDB taxonomy): domain Bacteria; phylum Actinomycetota; class Actinomycetes; order Mycobacteriales; family Pseudonocardiaceae. Next base: position 7,655 of record JBHELN010000137.1, read on the forward strand.
CAACGGGCGCGCCCCGTACAGCGGGTCGAACCCATTCATCGCCAGCCACTCCTTCGCCGCGTCCGTCACGTCCAGCGTCAGGCGCCGGGCGGCCAGCCGCCGACCCAGCTGCCGGATCTGGATCTCCACGATCGCGGTGAGCTCCTCGGTGGACAACGAGTGGAACACCACGAGATCGTCGAGCCGGTTGAGGAACTCGGGCTTGAAGTGCCGGCGGACCACGCCGAGCACCGCGTCAGTTCGCTCGCGTTCGGTGAGGGTGGTATCGGCCAGCGCCTGCGAGCCGAGGTTCGACGTCAGCACCAGGATGGTGTTGCGGAAGTCGACCGTGCGGCCCTGGCCATCGGTCAGCCGACCGTCGTCGAGGACCTGCAGCAGCACGTCGAAGACGTCGGAGTGGGCCTTTTCCACCTCGTCGAGCAGCACCACGGAATACGGCCGGCGGCGCACCGCCTCGGTGAGCTGACCGCCCTGGTCGTAACCGATATATCCGGGCGGGGCCCCGACCAACCGGGCTACCGAGTGCTTCTCAGAATACTCGCTCATGTCGATGCGCACCATGGCGCGCTCGTCATCGAACAGGAACTCCGCCAGCGCCTTGGCCAGCTCGGTCTTCCCGA
>JBHELN010000138.1:0-2583 GCA_046263115.1 Pseudonocardiaceae bacterium
AAATTCCCAGGTTTGCTGCCACGGTCGGTTGAGCAGCAGCAGCCGCACTGCTGCGGCGGGATGGCGCTCGAGCAGGTCAGAGACCAGTACAAGGTTGCCCGTCGACTTCGCCATCTTGGCGCCGTCCACGGTGACCGTTCCGACACCGAACTCGGCGCGCGCGAAGGGCCGCACGCCGGTTGCCGCCTGCACCATGGCGGCTTGATATGCGTGGTGGGGGAAGGTCAAATCCGCGCCACCGGCTAGGACGTCCACCGCGGGGCCGAGCACGCCCAGCGCGATGGCGGCGCATTCTGCGTGCCAGCCTGGTCTGCCGCGGCCCCACGGGCTGGGCCAACCGGGCGCGTCATCGGCGGACGGCCGCCACACCGGAACGTCGAAGGGATCGTCGCGATCCTGATCGTCGAGTCGATCCCCGAATTCGGCGGCGAGTTCCGTGGCGCGCTGCAGCGTCAACCCGGTCTTCGCCAGGACGTCGGCTCCGCGGAAGTACACCGCACCGCTGCGCTGGTAGCCGTGGCCGGTGGCCAGCAAGGCCGAGGCCAGCTGCACAACTCGCCCGACGTGGTGGCGGGCTCGCGGCTCATGTTCGGGTCGCCGTACCCGCAGCGCGGCCATATCCCGCCCGAACAGAAACTCCTGCTCCAACGCGAACTCGTCGTAGTGCCGGCCGCGTTGCTCTGCGGCACGGGTCAGCACGTCATCGACATCGGTGACATTGCGGCAGGTCACAGTCTCTGCCCCGGCCAACCGAAAAACGGCAGCGGCGACATCCGCCCACACGAACGTGCCGGCGTGGCCCAAATGGGTCACGTCGTAGGGAGTGATGCCGCAGACATAGAACCGAGCCGGGCTGACGACTGGCAGTGCGTGGCCGCCCAGCCGGATCCGGTCGGTGTGCTCCTGACCGCCATGGTGGTCCATGGCCTCCATCCTGCCCTTGCTGTCGCCGAGTTACCGCACGGACTCCACGCTGGTCGGTCATCATGCTGGAGTGGACAACCGTGACCGGGACAGCGGCGGGAGACCCCGAAACGCCCGACCGCGAGATGCCATGGGGCGGCCGCTGCCCTACGGTTCGCCCGGAGTCGACCGGGTTCCCGACAGCGTCCTGCTCGACCCGGACGAGGCTCTGCGCCAGGGCCAGCGGTTGATCGACGATGGTTACCCGTTCCATGCCCACGAGATATTCGAGGGAGTGTGGAAAGCGACCGCAGGCGCTCACCGGGAGCTCTGGCGAGGGCTGGCGCAGTTGGCAGTCGGCCTGACGCACCTTCAGCGGGGAAACCACAGGGGTGGGGTGTCGCTGCTGCGCAGAGCCGCAGACCGGCTCGATCCCTACTCCGCCGAGGCGCCGTACCGGCTGGATGTCGCAGGCCTGACCGGCTACGCCCGCCGACTCGCCGACCGGGAGGGCGCAGTAGTAGCTGCGGACCTTCGGCCACGGCTGCAGCAGCACTAGTCTCGACAGTCGAGGAGAACCACCGTGCGCATCGGGATGGCCTTGAACTACCGCGGTGGCTTCGCCGAGACCATCGCGGAGCTCGCAGATTACGAGAAGGCCGGGCTCGACATCGTGTTCGTACCCGAGGCTTACAGCTTCGACGCCGTCAGCCAACTGGGGTTCATCGCCGCCCGCACCGAGCGGCTGCAAATCGCCTCCGGGATCTTGCAGATCTACACCCGCACGCCAGCACTGACGGCCATGACGGCGGCTGGGCTGGACTACGTCTCCGGCGGCCGGTTCACCTTGGGCATTGGGGCTTCGGGGCCGCAGGTGATCGAGGGTTTTCACGGGGTGCCCTACACCGCGCCGCTGGGCCGGACCCGGGAGCTGGTGGAGATCTGCCGCCGAGTGTGGCGCCGGGAGCGGCTGGACTTCCAGGGCAGGCATTACCAGATCCCGCTGCCGCCGCAGCTCGGCACCGGGCTGGGCAAGCCGCTCAAGTTGATCAACGAGCCGGTACGGGAGCGGATACCCATCGTCATTGCCGCGATGGGGCCGAAGAACGTCGCGCTGGCTGCGGAGATCGCCGAGGGCTGGCAGCCGATCTTCTACCTACCCGAGCGAGCGGCCCAGGTATGGGGCGACTCGCTGGCCGAGGGCCGGGCCAAGCGGGATGTCTCGCTGGGCGATCTCGACGTGGTCGTCACCGCTGCGCTGGCCATCACCTCCGACGAGGATGTCGCCGAAGGACTGATCGATGCCCTGCGACCGATGCTGGCGCTATACATCGGCGGCATGGGCGCCCGGGGCCGCAACTTCTACCATGACCTGGCCTGCCGATTCGGGTTCCAGGCAGCCGCTGACCTGATTCAAGACCGCTACCTGGCGGGGAACAAAACTGCAGCCGCCGCGGCGGTGCCCGATGAGCTGGTTCGCCGCACGTCTCTGATCGGCCCCGTCGGCCACATTCGGGAACGCCTGGCGATGCTGCGGGACTCCGGCGCCACCACGCTCAACGTCACCCCCCTAGCGCCCACCGCCGCCGCCCGCATCCACTCCATCGAGCAGATCCGAACCCTGCTCTAACCGCATTCAGCGGAAGGCCACTGTGGACAGTCGCCCGGTGGGCGTGGCAC
>JBHELN010000139.1:0-4169 GCA_046263115.1 Pseudonocardiaceae bacterium
CACCCGTGAGTGGCGATGCGAGCCATGACTCACATCGCCACTCACGGGTGCGCTCCGCGCACGATTGTGGTGGCCGCGCACGGCACGCACGACCCCGCTGGGATAGCGGTGGCGCATCAGCTGGTCGACGCGCTGCGCGCCCGGCTACCCGGGAGCTCGGTGCTGCTGGGCTTCGTCGATGTGCTCGGTCCGGGAGTGCGTGAGGTGGTCGCGAGCGCGCCTGGCCTGGTCACCGTGGTTCCCACCTTCTTGACTTCCGGCTACCACGTACGGGTCGACGTACCGCGAGCGGTGGCTGCTACCCAACGGAACGACGTCACGATCAGCGCTGCGCTCGGGCCGCATCCGCTCCTGGTGGCCGCGATGGGCGAGCGGCTGCGCGAGGCAGGGTGGCAGCGAGGCGACGCGGTGGTGCTGGCCGCGGCGGGTTCCTCAGATCCGCGCGCAGTTGCGGATGTGCGGGCTGCGGCGTGCCTGCTGTCCGCCCAGGTCGGCCGCCGGGTCCGGGTCGGGTTCGTGGCCACCGGCGCTCCGCGGGTTGCGCCGCTGGTCGCGGGTCTGCGGGCGGCCGGAGAATCCAGGGTCGCGATAGCCTCGTGGTTGCTCGCTCCAGGCTTGTTCAGCCACAGGCTCGACACTGCTGAGGCCGATGTGGTGGCTGCACCTTTGGGGGTACATCCCCGGGTCGTCGACCGGTTGGTCCAGCTCGCCAATGTCGGCACGGCGCTGCGCAGCGCGTAAGTCGGTGCCGAGGCTCTCGCAGCGGGACTGGCGAACGGTGCTCTGATGCAGATACGGGCGGAGCCGGGTTACTCCGACTGCGCTACGTCTGAACCGTCAGGCCTGCTAACCGGCACGCGGTGCACTGACACCGCGTAGCAGTCTGTATCGGTAAAGGAATGCCGGTCCCAGGTGGCGTACCGGGCTTCACAGACCAGACCGGCGCTCTCGCACCAGCTGTCATAGTCCGCCACCGACGGCCAGCCCGCCTGTAGCTGGAACCCGGCGATGAGCCGGCCGCCCGGCACCAAGTGCCGCGCACAGGCAACCACTGCTGCGTAGCGCCGGTCGGCTGCCACATACGGGATGACGTTGCCGGCGAGCACCACCGCGTCGAACCGAGTTGTCAGATCGAGCTCGCCGAGGTCGGCGTGTATCCAGGTCAGGTCGGGCGCCTTCGCGCGGGCCAGCTCGATCATGTCTCGATCGAAATCGACCCCGACGACCTCCACGCCACGGCGGCCCAGCTCGATGGCCACCCGACCGGTGCCACAACCCCCGTCCAGCACGCAGCGAGGACCGTAGGAGAACACGAAATCGGCTTCGCCGTGGGGGTTCCCGCCAGCAGCCGCGATACGCCGCCAGCGCTCGTCGTAGTCTGCGAGGCTGGTGTGCCGGCGCCATTGACCCCAGTCGTCAGGCCGCGACTCGGTCACCCATCCCCCCGTCTCCGGTCGGCCAGTACAGCCTAGACGGTCAGCAGGATCCGCAGGGCTAGCGCCGGATGCTCGACGATGCGGGTTGTTCCCAGGCGTGCGCGTACCGGCGCGCGCTTCGGGGAGCTACATCGCGGCTGCGGTAGACGACGTAGGGTCGGGTGAGGTAACCCAGTGGTGCGCTGAAGACGTGCACCAGCCGGGTGTAGGGCCAGATACCGACCAGGGTGAGGACCACCAGGTTGTGGATCTGGAAACTGGTCGGAGCACCTGCCATCAACTCGGGCTGCGGGGCAATGGAGAACAGGCTGCGGAACCAGGGTGACACCGTGGCCCGGTAGTCGTAGCCGCTGAGGCCTGCTCGCAGCACCGAAGCATCAACACTGCCGATCAGGTTGCCGCCGACGGTGTTGAGCATGCCGGTCACGATGGCACCACTCAACAGCGTGTACATGATCTTGTCGACGCGGGTGGTGGACTTGCGCACCGCAAGCACGGTGATCCGCCGGTACAGCAGTATTGCCAACCCGGCGACCGTGACCAGGCCGGACAAGACGCCCAGGGACACCGACACCAGGTGATAGGCCGATTCCGAGACGCCCACCGCAGCGGTCCAACTCGCCGGGATCAAGATGCCGACCATGTGCCCGCCAAGTACGGCCAGCAGCCCGAAGTGGAACAACGGGCTACCCAGCCGCAACAGCCTGCTCTCGTAGAGCTGCGAGGACCGGCTGGTCCAGCCGAACTGATCTTGGCGGTAGCGCCACAGGTGACCGAGCAGGAAGGAGGTGAACGCCACATAGGGCACGGTCAGCCAGAGCAAGGTGGTCACCGGCGTCCTCCGCTGTGCTCGTGCAGCATGCGGTCCATCGCGAACGGCTCCAGGCCCACCTCTTCGTCCGGTGGCCCCTGCGCGGCCAACTCAGCGACCCGACGCCGGTCGGCGACGTTGAGCTCGGGCAGTGTCGCGCACACCGCGCCGAGCACCGCCGCATAGGGAGAGGCGGCCTCCAGCAGTGATTGCCTGAGCAGTTCCATCACCGGCCGGTACTCGACAAGCAGCCGCCGGCCGACCTCCGGATCGACGGTCGCAGCGAACTCCAGCACCACGGCCAGATGATCAGGCAACTCATGCTCGCCCATCGCGACGCCCGCCGTACGGTAGGCATGCTTGAAGCGCAGCAGTGCCATGCCACGTTTGCGGGTGTCACCGTAAGCGTAGTAGCTCAAGTGCAGGCAATGGCGACGTCGCAGGTCGAAGGTTTCGACGTAGTGCGCTGCCAGCTGCATCGGCGGTGTGCGGCGAACCTCGGTCAGGAATGACACCAGCGCGGTGCCCGCCGGCGCGGGCAGCGATACCGCCGCGGCCGTCAGCTCGTCGAGCATCTCCAGGGTCTGCTCGGTCGGGTAGTCCAGCAGCAGCGCGGCGATGCGCCACACCAGGCGCAGATCCCGTTGCGCCAGCCTGTCAGCAGATGCCTCGACGTTCCTGCGCCGCAGCCAGGTGGCACTCATCGGGTGTGCTCCGTTACCTGCTCGGCACCTTCGGGGCTATGCCCATTAGTGGGGAAGAGGCCGTTGGTGTCCTTGCCGTCCCAGTTGAGCAGGTTGATCCGGTGCGCCTTGTCCACCGGCGCCGCGGCACCATTGTTATCGGCTGGGGACGCGCTGAGGTGGAACTTGCCGGCCATGGCGTCGAACGCGGTCATGCCGGGTCCGCCATCGGAGTCCAGGCTGCATCCGGTGGCCAGGGCATCCAGCCGGTGCGCATCCGCGCCTGCCGCGCTGGGAATGACGTAGCGATGCTCGTATTTCGCGATGGCCAGCAGCCGGTACATCGCCTCGATCTCCTCCGGCGCCAGATGCACCGACTCGGCGATCTCCGGTCGCGCCGGCTCGCCGAGATTGACCCGGCGCATGTGCGCGCGCATGGCGGCCAGCCGTCCCAACGCGGCCCGCACCGGCCCGGGGTCACCCGCGGTGAACAGTTCGGCCAGGTACTCCACCGGGATGCGCAGCGCGTCGATCGCGCCGAACAGGTTGCCGGCGTCCTCGCCGTCGTGCCCGGTGCTCGAGAGCACATCCACCACGGGGGATAGCGGTGGCACGTACCAGACCATTGGCATGGTGCGGTATTCCGGGTGCAGCGGCAGCGCCACTTGATAGTCCACGATCAGCCGGTACACCGGGGACGCCTGCGCCGCCTCGATCCACTCCTGGGAGATGCCCGACCGCTCCGCCTCGGCCACCACCCGCGGGTCGTGCGGATTGAGGAACACGCCCAGCTGCGCCGGGTAAAGGTCCCGCTCATCGGGTACCGACGCGGCCGCTAGCACTGCGTCGGCGTCGTAGAGCAGCACACCGATGTAGCGCAGCCGCCCCACACAGGTTTCGGAGCAGACTGTGGGGATGCCCACCTCCACCCGCGGGTAGCAGAACGTGCACTTCTCTGCCTTGCCGGTCTTGTGGTTGAAGTAGATCTTCTTGTACGGGCAACCCGTGACGCATTGCCGCCACCCCCGGCAACGGTCCTGGTCGACCAGCACGATGCCGTCTTCGCTGCGCTTGTAGATCGCACCGGACGGGCACGACGCCGCGCACGACGGGTTGAGGCAGTGCTCGCAGATCCGCGGCAGGTAGAACATGAACGTCTGCTGGAACTCCAGCTTCACCTTGTCCGACACCTTGGCCAGCAACGGGTCCCGGCCGATCTGCTCGGGACCGCCGCCCAGG
>JBHELN010000140.1:0-2969 GCA_046263115.1 Pseudonocardiaceae bacterium
CTGGCTGCTTGGCGGAGCGCTGAATTGCGGCAAGGCCCAACCCGGCCAGGTCGCGGCGGTCAGTCACGGGTGCCCGTCTGCGTTGTTCCGGAGCATCAACGTGCTGAACTCACGCGAGGAGGCGGGCCAGTGATCCCTGCCGACGAGTTGACCACGGTGGCGCTGTCGGCGTCCGGCGCAGACGGTTGCATCGTGGTGCTCACCGAGACCAGCGAGGTCAACCTGCGCTGGGCGAATAACACGATGACCACCAATGGGCACTCCACCACCCGCTCGTTCTCGGTGATCTCCGTTGTCGGTGACTCGGTCGGCGTGGTCAGCGGCAACGGTGCCGAGCTCGACGAGGTACGTGCCGTGGTCGCGGCCAGCGAGCAGGCCGCCCGGCAGTCCGGCCCGGCGCGCGATGTGGCACCGCTGCTGGGCGGCAGCGCTGACGACGATTTCGACGCGCCCGCGGCGGCCACCGAGATTGGGGTGTTCGCCAGGTTGACCGACGAGCTGGCCTCAGCTATCAAAGCCGGCGCTGGTGAGCTGCTCTACGGCTTCGCCGACCACCGGCTGGAGACCACCTGGCTGGCGTCGTCCACCGGGTTGCGCCGCCGCTGGGTGCAGCCCACCGGCACCGTCGAGGTCAACGGCAAGATCGCCGACGATCTCACCCGCAGTGCCTGGGCCGGCGCGTACACCGCTGATTTCAGCGACCTGGATTTCGCCGCGCTGGTCGCTGAGCTGCGCCGGCGACTGGGCTGGTCGCAGCGGCAGGTGCAGCTGCCCGCCGGCCGGTACGAGACGATCCTGCCGCCGTCGGCGGTCGCGGACCTGATGCTCTACATGGTCTGGTCGATGGACGGCCGACCGGCGCATGAGGGCCGATCGGCTTTCGCCGCACCCGGCAACGGCCCGGGCGCTACCCGGCTCGGCGAGCGGCTCACCAAGCTGCCGCTGACACTCTTGAGTGATCCGTCGGCACCCGGCTTGCAGACCGCGCCGTTCTTGGCAGTCACCGCGTCCGGTGATTCGGTCAGCGTGTTCGACAACGGCGCCCCGGTGCAGCGGGTGGACTGGCTACGGGACGGCACGGTGAATGCGCTGACCTATCCCCGGGCGGCCGCGCAGGAGCTGGGTGGCCAGTACACCCCACCGGCCGACAACCTGATCTTGACCGGGGGTTGTGCTGCCTCCACCGACGAGCTGGTGGCGCGCACCGATCGCGGCTTGTTGCTGACCTGCCTGTGGTACATCCGCGAGGTAGATCCGGTGTCGCTGCTACTCACCGGGTTGACCCGGGACGGGGTCTACCTCATCGAGGGTGGTGAGGTGGTCGGCCAGGTGAACAACTTCCGGTTCAACGAAAGCCCGATTGACTTACTCCGGCGCGTCAACGAGGTCGGTGCCACCGAGCGCACCCTGTGCCGCGAGTGGAAGGACTGGTTCTCCCGCACCGCGATGGCCCCCATGCGGATCCCCGACTTCAACATGTCCTCAGTAAGCCAAGCCAGCTAGCGCCCTCTGCCTGGCCACCCGCGCCATCCTCAGCGACACCAGAGCGGGTCAACGCGGCGCCTTCGGCGGCCATGGGTGGCCGCGCATGTCGCTGGGCGCGGCGCTTTGTGAGGTCGGCCTCAAAAGCGGGCAGGTATTCATATTCCGGACTACCGTAGCTCTTGATCCCTTCGACGTCTCACCGCCCGTGCACAGCATGTGGCGGTCCTCGGCGTTCCCGGCGAACGCCGTCGGTCCGATGGGAGCCGGTTGGCTCACGAAGGAGACGAGCAGTGACTACGGCGACTATCCCAGGCCTCGATCACGCCCCCACCAGCCACGCCCGGTTATGCGACTGGGTTCGCGAGACCGCAGAGCTCACCCAGCCTGACCGCATCGAGTGGTGCGACGGATCCGAGCGGGAGTGGCGACGGCTCACCGCAGAGCTGGTCCGCGCCGGCACATTCAGCCGGCTGGACAACAAACCGAATTCGTTCTGGGCGGTCTCCGACCCGTCCGACGTGGCCCGGGTGGAGGAGCGCACCTTCATCTGCTCGCGCGCGCAGCGCGACTGCGGTCCCACCAACAACTGGATGCAGCCCGACGAGATGAAAGAGATCATGACCGGGCTGTACCGGGGCTGCATGCGCGGCCGGACGATGTACGTGGTGCCCTTCTGCATGGGACCGCTGGACGACCCCCGCGGTAAACATCACGAGCCCAAGCTCGGCGTCGAGATCACTGACTCGGCCTACGTGGTGTGCTCGATGCGCATCATGACCCGGATGGGCGCCGCCGCGCTGCGCAAGTTCGTTCGAGCCGACGGCAGCGAAGCGGAGTTCGTGCCGTGCCTGCACTCGGTGGGATATCCGCTGGAACCCGGCGAGCGTGACGTGCCCTGGCCGTGCAACGAGACCAAGTACATCAGCCATTTCCCCGAGGAACGGATGATCTGGAGCTACGGCTCCGGCTACGGGGGCAACGCGCTGCTGGGCAAGAAGTGTTACGCGCTGCGGATCGCCTCGGTGATGGCCCGCGACGAGGGCTGGCTCGCCGAGCACATGCTGATCCTCAAGCTGACCAGTCCCGAAAGACGGGTTCACTATGTGGCGGCGGCGTTCCCCTCGGCCTGCGGCAAGACCAACCTGGCGATGCTCGCGCCCACCATCCCCGGCTGGAAGGCCGAGACTCTCGGTGACGACATCGCGTGGATGCGGTTCGGCGCCGACGGGCGGCTGTACGCGGTGAACCCTGAGGCCGGGTTCTTCGGGGTGGCCCCGGGCACCAGCTGGCGGACCAATCCCAACGCGATGCGCACCCTGTGCCTGGGTAATTCGATCTTCACGAACGTGGCGCTCACCGACGGCGGGGACGTCTGGTGGGAGGGCATGGACGACCAACCCGAGCACCTGACCTCGTGGCGGTTGGAGGATTGGACGCCTGCCGCGGGTGCCGCCGGGCAGCGCGCCGCGCACCCGAACTCCCGG
>JBHELN010000141.1:0-7963 GCA_046263115.1 Pseudonocardiaceae bacterium
CTTACAGACGTTCGAGGCTACCAACCGGAACGGTTCGTGCCGTTCACCCCATGCCTGAATACTCGCGCCTTTGAGCTACCAGCCGCTGCCGGGATCACCAGAGCGTTAACCTCAGTCCATGGTGCTGGATGGCCCTAGGCACCGGTCGATCGCGGCGGATGTCGCTGCCCTACGCGCTGGTGAGGAGAGTTCCTTTCATCAACCCATGCGCCCGGCTTTCCCCTGCGGGCACCGGCCACGGGAATCTGGTGAACACGCTTACGGCGTCGTCCGCGGTGAACTTGTAAGCCCGCACGGGATGAGGCTACCGCCGACTTGATCTCGTGTTGCCGACCCGCCAGCAGGTACTGGCAAAGGCGCACCGGCAGACGCCTGGGCAACTTCAGGTCGCACCCGCCGGGCGGTGCTATCGACGGATCCTGCAGCGGTACGTAAACGAGCTGAGCAGGCCCAGCGGGAGCGCGGTGTCCAGATGTGGCCAGAGCCGGACGGGATGGCCACCCTGTCTGCCTACCTGCCGGCTGCCGACACTGTAGGCGTATTCGCGGTACTGGATGAGCACGCTCGCCGCGCCGGATCTTCCGGTGACGAGCGAACGATGGATGCCCGCCGCGGCGACGCTGGTCGACCTGGTGCTGGTCCCCGACCAACGAACATCATTTGGGTGCCAAATGTCGACGGCACCACCAGGTCAAACAGACACCGGGCTGGTCGGTAACCCAGCATCCAGACGGCTGCACCACCTGGGTGACACCCAGCGGGCATCGGTATAACTCGGAACCGCCACCGCTGACTGACCCCGAACCGCCCTTCACCCGCCCAGCATCCGATCCGGACGAGGCGGCTCCCTTCTGAACTGGCGGAATAGTCCACAGTTGCGTGGTCGTTTGTGGCAGCGCGAATTAGTTCCGGACGGCCTGCACGACGCAGAGCACACGCCGGCCGGCGGAGTGTTCCTCGACCCGCACGTCGTCGAATCCGGCCGCCCGGCACTGCGCCGCAAAAGACTCCGCCTGTTGGTCGGTCCACCCGTGGCTGGCCAACCCGGTGGCGCCGGGACGCACGCGCCGTTCGATCGCCAGCAGCCGCCCCCCAGGGGCGAGTACCCGCCGGGCTTCGGCAAGTCCCACGCCGACGTTCTTCCAGTGGTGCACGGTCGCCACGCACCACAGCACAGTCGCCGACGAGTCCGGCTGCCGGAGGTCTTCCGCAGTGCCCTCGGCCCACGTGATCCCGGCTTGCTGGCGGGTCAACACCTCAGCCAGTCGGAGCATGACGGAAGCCGGATCAACGCCTACCGCCCGTGCTCCACGGCGGGCGGCTTCCCGGACGGCGGTACCTGGGCCGCAACCGACGTCGATAACGCGGTCGGTAGTCGATACAGATGCCAGGTCAGCGGCGAGGCGCGCGACCGCGCCCCGTCCGGGGATCATGGTGAGACCAGCGAGCAGTCCAGTCAGCCCGGCGAAACCCGGATGGTCGGCGTGATGGTTGACGGTAGTCACCAGTCCAGCTTGCAGGTTCAAGCCGGCTCGACGTCAACCCCGATCACTTCGTCGTCGACTCTGCCGGTGGACGATCGTGGAACGCCGCCTGGGCGGCAAGCGAGTGGCCGTCCGTTCGCTGCGCGGAGGCGGCACCGAGCAGGTCGCATTGCCGCGGACGCCGGGCAGCCCTGCTTGAGTGATCCGCAGATCAGTGCTCTGACCGCACTGGGCCAGCGCGTTGCGCAGCACTGCGGTGTGCCGCAGGACATCGAATGGGCAGTGGACGCCGCGGGCGTCTGTGGCTGACCCAAGCCCGACCGATCACCACGCTGTACTCGCTGCTGGGCCGGTCGGACGAGGGTTTGCATACCTCTGCGTCAGCCTTGCGCAGGGCCTCACCCGTCCCATGACGCCGACGGGCATCGCGGCCGGCCGGTTGTTCACGTCGTGCGGATCGGAGCTGCTGTTCGGCGCGGCAGTGACCCGGCCTACGTCCTCGGTGTGCTGGCCAACTACCTGCACCTGGACGATTTTCTTCCTCGACCTCGGCCAGGCTCGAGCCGCACCCGCGGGCGCGGATCTGCGCGGTAGTCGCGCAGCGCCGGGAACAGTACGACCGTGAGCCGAGGCGTCGGCAGGTCCCGCGGATCATGCTTCGAGTACGGCACCCCAGCAGTGGTCGGGGTGCCCGACGCGACCGTGCGCATCATCACCGGGGAGCCGATCACCGTGGAGGGTGCGGCAGGCCGGATTGGTGTGCATTGACTGGCGGCGGCGGCCAGGACACGCCCAAGCGCTCGTACAGACCTTGTTTGCCCGCCGCGGTGGTGATCAAAGCCCGGGAGCGATCAGCGGCGCGAACCCAGCCTGCGGCGGTGAGAGCGTCGAGCAACGCGTGACCGAGGCGTCCGGAGATGTGATGGCGCTGCTCGGTCCAATCCACGCAGCAGCGCACCGTGCTGTCGGTGGGCAGCACTACGCCGAGCCCGCCGAGTGTGCGGCGACCGGTGTCGGTGAGCTGATAGGTGATGTCGTCGCGGATTCCGCCAGCGAGCCGATCACAGTGCAGCCGGCCCAGGTCGACAGTGCCGTCGTGTCCGGTGAGGCACTGTTGATCGATCAAAGCGGCGGTGATCGCGACGCCGAGCCGGCCGGCGATGTGGTTGTAGCAGCAGCGGGCTAGGCGGATGGCGTGCGCCCGGGTGCCTTCGCGCAGCGAGCGCACGGGCTGGGTGGGAGATAACCGAGCCACGGTCTCGATGAGCTGGCCGACTTCATCTCCGGCCAGCCGGTAATAGCGGTACCGGCCAGTACGGAACACCTGGAGCAACCCGGCGGCGCACAGTTTGTGCAGATGGGAGCTGGCGGTAGCGGCGCTGACGCCTGCTTCGCCGGCCAGCCTGCCGGCTGGTAGGGCACGTCCGTCGGCGAGCGCGAGAAGGATCTTGCACCGGCTCCGGTCGGCGAGTACAGCGCCGATCACCGACAGGTCCGCATCCCCACGGTCCGCTGGATCCACTGAACCACGCTAACCGCACCACCCTTCGACCACTGTCGAATGGTGGTACCTGCAGGTCGTCAGGCCTGTGCACGATGCTTGGCCGCGTCGATCCCCAGCCGATCGCCGGTGGCCAATAGATTGAGCAGCTGGTACATCTGCCGGATGTCGGCAGGGAGCACATCGATGTCCAGGTGCACACATGTGCTAACCGCAGCCGCTCGTGAGCGTTGACGGCTTGCGCGCCGCGGTTGATGGTCTGCAGCTGGTGGACCATCACGTCCACGGCGCCACGACCGCGACGCTCGACGTTGGTCTGTTCGAAGCCGGCTTCACCGAGTCCCCGTGGCCGGCGCCCGCGGGCACCACGCACCTGGATTCCCAGCTGGGCTTTGCGGTGCGCCGCTGGTGCGCCCCGCTGCTCGACCTGCCTGCGCACGCGTGCGTCGAGGCTTACGTCGCCCGGCGGCGAGAGCTCGGTGGCTACGAGGTGACTGGCCGGCTCCTAGCCGCCAGTAGCGTCGAGCGGTTCATGGTCGACACCGGCTACCAGGCTGGCCACAGCCTCGGGCACAGCGAGATGGCGGCCGTCTCCGGCGCGGCTGCGTCGGAGATCGTGCGCCTGGAGTCGGTGGCCGAGCAGGTCGCGGCCAGCGGCGTGGATGCCGCTGGATTCGCCGACCGGTTTGCCGCGACGCTGGACGATCGTGCTCGGCACGCCGCCGGGCTCAAGTCAGTCATCGCTTACCGATACGGCCTCGACTTCGATCCCGAACCGCCCAGTCCGGCTGCGGTGCGCCAGGCCGCTGGCCAGTGGCTGCGCGGACGCGAAACCGCCCAATCGCGCCTGACCGACCCGGTGTTGCTGCGCCACGTGTTGTGGGTAGCTGCCGAAAGGGGACTACCGCTGCAGTTTCACGTCGGGTACGGCGATCCAGACCTGACCCTGCATCGCTGCGACCCGTCGCTCATGACGGAGTTCTTGCGCCGGGTGCAGGACCGCCGGGTGCCGGTGCTGTTGTTGCACTGCTACCCGTATCACCGCAGTGCCGGCTACCTGGCTCACGTGTTCCCCCACGTGTACCTCGACGTCGGATTGGCCGTGAACTACACCGGAGCGCGGTCGCGGGCGATTGTGGCCGAAGCACTCGAAGTCGCCCCGTTCGGCAAATTACTGTTCTCCTCCGACGCGTGGGGCCCGGCTGAGCTTCATTACCTTGGCGCCGTGCTGTGGCGACGGGCGATGGTAAGCGTCTTGGGGGAGTGGGTGGAGTCGGGGGAATGGTCGGCCGCCGACGCGCTGCGCGTGGTGCGGATGGTGGGTGCGGATAACGCGAAACGCGTCTACGGTCTGGCGGAATCTGCATGCGCTGGGGAAGGGACCTGATGTCCGACGTTGCGCACGGTTCTCGTCTTCATCGAGAGCTGACTGTATGGGAGGCCATCGGTATCTGCTGTTCTTCTCCGGGCGCCGGGAGGTCGCCAGCTGGGAGATCATCGTGCCGGCGCCTACCCGGCGGTGTCTGCGGCCTGGTTGCTGGTCGGCATCGGCTGGGTTCTCGCGCGCCCCGCGGCGACCAGCCGCGCTGGGCGGCTGCTCATCGCCGACGAGGGGCTCCTGGCCCAGCATCAGCGCGGTAGTTGCATCCGCGCAAGCAGGGCGCGGCTCAGACCGGGCAACGCGACGGCGAGGCGGCGGTGGTTGGGCACCGCGACGCGACGGGCCAGGACGTGATAGTCGGCCGCCTCGATCTCGTCCAGGATGCCGCCGTAGAGACGGAACGCGGTGGCCACGCAAGCCCGCGAGACCGGGGCAAGCATAGGAATGCCCGGCGCTGCCCGGCGGTAGATCGCCCGGGTGCGTGCTACCAGGTAGGCCAATGCGCGGCGCACCCGGCGATCGGGCCGCCCGGTGCTGCGGCACCACCCGAGCAGCTCGCGGTTCACACCGAAAGACGCCAACTCGTCGGCGGGAAGGTAGATCCGTCCGCGGTCGAGGTCCTCTCCGACGTCGCGCAGGAAGTTGGTGACCTGGAACGCGATGCCGAGCGCAGCGGCATGTGGTTCGGCACGTGCACGTGGGACCACGGTCCCCAGCACGGGAAGCACCTGCAGCCCGATGACCGCCGCCGAGCCGTAGACGTAACGGGCGAGCTCGTCGAAGGTCCGGTAGTCGGCCACGCCCCCCTGTTCCACCGGGCGGTCCATCCGCATCGAGATCATGAAGTCCGTGAAGTGCTGCGGATTGATCTGATAGCGGACCGCAGTGTGCACCGGCGCGGCCAGCACCGGGTGGTCCGAACGGCCCTGCGCCAATCCGTCGCGTAGTTGCTGCGCTAGGACGTCCAACTCCACGACGCGGTGCGGCCAGGGCCGGGTGTCGGATAGGTCGTCGACGATGTCATCGGCGTACCGGGCCAGCCCGTAGAGTGCATGGATCGCCGGCCGCTGGGCAGGTGTCAGCAGCCGGGTCGCCAAGAAATAGGTGCGGCCGTGCGCAGCGTTGAGTTCGCGGCATCGGGTGTAGGACGCGCGCAGTGCGGGGTCAGTGATGCCCGCGGCGTCGAGCTCGCGACTCATCTCGTTGACGCCCGTGCCGGCCGGATGGCAGGAACGCGCGTCCGCAGGCCAAGGGGGTCGGGGTGCAATAGCGAGGTAGCGGCGAGCAACGACACGGCCACCATACCAAGCTGGTACGCCCACGAGGCGAACGCGCTTTCTCCGGTGGGGTAGGTGCACAGCACCAGCCAGGTAGAGCCGGCGATCACCCACGGCAGCCTACGTCGGGGCCACGGCACGACCGCGCCGAGGACAAGAGCCCAACTGAGATACCAGGGCAGGGTGGCCGGGGCCAGCAGCGCAGCCCACAGCAACGCAGCCGATGCATGGCTGATGGTCCGCGGTCCGCCATCTCTGGCTAACCACCACTGCCGCGCCAAGATCGCCAAGAAGGCCACGGAGCCCAGTAACCGGGACACCACGATGAACGGGTGCTCGCTCACCTGAGCGAATGGAGCGACCAGCGCGTGTGCGAGCTTGCCGGTAGCGGTGGGCAGCGACATCCAGTTGACGATGAGTGACGGGGCGTCTAGGGCGGGGACCCAACCCAGGCCAACGCCGGACACCAAGGTGATGCCGGTGAACGTCGTGGCGAAGACCGCCAAGCCGCCGGCGATCGCGCGTAGCAGCTGGGTACTCCGAGACCCGGGCAGCCGGGCAGCCCAAATCCAGACTAGGAACGGCAGCGCGATCCCGGCCGACGCCTTGATCGCCATCGCCATGGTGCCCAAGGCGATCCCGGGGGCATGCCGGCGCTCCAGTACCAGCAAGGTGCCCATCGCCAGCAGGCCGGTCATCAGCAGATCGTTGTGTGGGCCACCGACCAGATGCACCACCGTCAGCGGGTTGGCGATCACCAACCACAGCGCAACGGTGGGATTGCCGCCGAGCCGTTGCGCGAGCCGGGGCAGCGCGAAGATCAGCGCAGCCAAGCCGGTGAGCAATACCAACCGCATACCAATGACCCCGAGGATCAAGTGGTCACCGGTCGCAGCATTGATCATCTTGGCGATGAAGATGAATAGCGGACCGTAGGGTGCTGGGGTCGTTTGCCAAACATAGTGAACGTTGTCTGCGACGGCTCCGGGCGGCAGCTCGGAGGGGCCGACCAGGTAGGGATCCAGCCCGCGTAGGGCGAGCGCACCCTGCGCGAGATAGCTGTAGACATCCCTGGTGAACAGCGGCGGTGACAGCACCAGGGGAGCCGCCCAGGCCGCACCGGCGACTGCCACCTGCTGGGCGGTCGCGGTGCCGCTGAGGACTTCACGGCCCAGCCGCACCCACGCCCACACGATCATCCCGACACCGAGATACAGCCCCACCGTGGCCAGGTCGTGCCCATGCCCGTAACGGATCCAGGACAGCGATGCGCCATCGATCAAGGGGTCGTTGACGAGGATGCCGCCCGCGCCGACCGCCATAACGGCGAGCAGAAGCGACCCGATCAGTCCGAGCAGCGCGGTTCCGGACAGCGGCCCCTTCGGGCGCAGCCGATCGAGGGGCAGCGCGTGCCGCTGCTGATCTGAGCCGGTACCTGGCACGGGCTCGAGAAGCGCCTGGCCGGGAACTCCTGGGGCAGGCCCTG
Source organism: Pseudonocardiaceae bacterium (assembly GCA_046263115.1). GTDB lineage: Bacteria > Actinomycetota > Actinomycetes > Mycobacteriales > Pseudonocardiaceae. The sequence continues at coordinate 7,130 of JBHELN010000141.1, forward strand.
GGTTCGACGTCATAGCGGCCCGTATCGTCCCACAGTGTGACGCCACTGGAACGGCGGTGACCTTGTCGTGACCGACTGGTAACCCAGTTGGTGTCAGCGGCCCGCAGCGGTACGCCGGCGGTATCCGGCTGCGGTGATCCGGGCAGCGGCGAGCTTGCCGGAGATGAGCGCGGTCGGCACGCCCACCCCGGGGGTGGTGCCGCAACCGGCGAGCACGACGTTGCTGTGCCCGCGCACCAGGTTCGCCGGACGAAACGGCCCGGTCTGCGCGAAGGTGTGCGCCGCAGAGAACGGTGTGCCGACGGCCAGCCCCTGCTTGGCCCAGTCCGCCGGCGTCACGAGATGCTCTACTTCGATGGCGTCGTGCAGGTCGGTCAGGCCCCGCTGCTCCAGCGTGCCAATCAGCTCGTCGCGGTAGGCCGATCCGAGGGTGGCCCAATCCAGCGGTGCGGTATGCAGGTTGGGGCACGGCGCGAGGATGTAGAGCAGCTCGCGACCTTCGGGCGCCAGGCTCGGGTCGGTGGCGGTCGGGCGGCTGATCAGCAACGACGGGTCGGTCATGAGCCGCCCGCGGTAGATGATCTCGTCGAAGGTGCGCTCCCAGGCCTGGCCGAAGGTGATCGTGTGGTGCGCCAACCCGGTCCACCCCGGGTCGCTGCCCGGCCGGACGCCGGCGTGCAGTACCACCGCGGACGGTGACCAGCGCAGCGGCACCAACCTGCGTGGCGCGCGGCCCAGCAGCCGGTGCACCACCGGAAGGTCTGGCGTGAGCACCACCGCATCGGCGTTGACCCGGTCGCCGTCGGCCGTGTGCACCGCGGTGACTCGCTCCCC
>JBHELN010000142.1:0-2718 GCA_046263115.1 Pseudonocardiaceae bacterium
CGATCACAGCAGCTGGGCGCACACCTGCATGCGCGGCTGCACACGCTGCTTAACCGTGGAGTCGCGCAGATCACCGGCCGAGGGTTGTGGGCGGCGTACACGTTGCGCCCGGTGGACCGACCGGATGCAGCGCAGCGGAAGCGCTGATGCCCCGCGGCGCGCTGTGCAAGGAAGCCCACAAATCACGTTACGGATCGCACCACCAATGACCATCACCCGTAGCGATCTTGACGTTGGCCTCAACGCCATCATCGACGTACTCACGGGCTGACCCGCGGCCGGCGCCGATGCGGATCATGGCTCACGGCGGGCTCACCGGCTGGGTGTCAGGATCGCCCCGCCGCCACTGACCTGAGTGCAAGGAGAGTCCGTGCGCCACCGGATGCTGCGGTCTCTGGGGGTACCAGTGATGTTGCTGGCCGTGCTTCTGGCCGGCTGCACCGCAGGGCCCTCGAACCGGCCGGCGGTTGCGGTGCGAGACGCCAATCTGCCCCCGCAGCACTTCCAGCTGACTGCGCCCAGCAACCCACCGCTGCCTCCGGTCGGGGACTTCTATCCCAACTCGCTGCCATGGCGGGACTGCACCGGCTTCATCAACGTCGCGCTCGGTATGGCCAGCACCCGACCGGTGGAGTGCAGCGACATCCGGGTAGATGCCACGGTAGCCAGACCGGCCTTCGGCAATTCCCTGAAACTGGACCTGACCAGAATCGGTGACGGCCCGGCCCCGCTTGTGGTGCTCAGCGAGGGTTCCGAGGAGCCGGGTACCGTCCTGGCCGCCCGGCTCGCCCAGCAGCTACCGCCCGTGCTCCTGGAGCGCTTCACCCTCATCGGGCTGGCCCGCCGCGGCACCGGCCCGAGCGATCCGCTGGAATGCATACCGAAGACCGTCCGCAACCAGATCGTCGGCATCGATCCCAACCCGGATCAGCCAGCGCAGCTGGACTCCCTGCTCGACACCACCCGCACCGCGATCCAGACCTGCGTGCAAGACCTCGGTGAGGTACTCACCACGATCAATTCCACGGCCACCGCCGACGACCTCGAGCAGCTCAGGATCGTCCTGAACGCGCCGGTGCTCAACATCATCGCGCACGGTGAAGCATCCCGGGCAGTTACCGCTTTCCTGCGCACGTATCCCACCTCGGCCGGCCGTGTGGTGCTCGACGGCGCTGTTGATCCCACAGTGGATGACGTAGCCGCAGCTGAGGCCGACTTGGTCGCCGCGGATGCCGGCTACACCGCGTTCGCCGCTGACTGCGTGGCCCGTGGCTGCGCGCTGGGATCCGATCCTCGGGGCGCCCTGATGGCCTTAGGCCAGGCCTTGCGTGAGGCTCCTGAGCAGGCCGGCTGGCAACAAGTCACCGCAGGCATCGCCTACCAGGCGGTGCTGGAGACGGTCGGTGACCCCGAGCGCTGGCAGCAGCTATCCCACGCGCTGGCAGCCGCCCGGGACGGTGACGGTACCGAACTCGCCGCGCTCATGGCGCCGCTGGTGACCAGCGACCGCGGGCTGCCTGCACGCTTCGATCCTGCCCTGGCAGCGCACTGCAACGACACGCCGACGCGGGTGCCGCCCGAGCGCGCGCAGCAGCTGGTACACCAGTGGGAGCAGCGCTCGGCCCTGTTCGGTCCGCTGTTCGCGGCCCGGCTGCTGTGGTGCAGTTCGTGGCCGGTGCCCTCCCCGCCACCGGCGACACCGCAGGGCGTAGGTCTGCCACCGGTGCTCGTACTGGTCACCAGTGGCGACCCGGTAACCCCAGCCGAAGGAGCCAGGCGCGCGGCGCAGTCGCTGCCGTCGGGAACGCTGGTGGTCTGGCAGGGCCAGGCGCACGGCGCGCTACCTCGCAGCCCCTGCGCAGTAGATCTCGTCGCCCGCTTCCTGCTGGATGCCTCGATACCGCAGCAAGGCACACTGTGTCCGCCGTAGCGAGATCGTCCAGGAGGTGAGCTGTCCCCGTGCCGGCGCCCGCGGTGCGATCCGTCGAGCTTTCCATCGGGGCATGACCTGTGCCGCCTGCGCGGCGCGGGTGGAGCGCAAGCTCAACAAGCTCGACGGCGCGCGGCCGGTGGTGCGACGACGTTGTCCTTGCTGTTCGTGGGTATCGAACAGCCTGCGATTGCGCCGGTTCGGCTGATTCTCCCGACGGTCAGCAGATATACGCGGGCTGTTTCACCTGGGCGATAATCCGCCGTCTCGCACAACCGGACATAGTAGGTGTGAGTGAACTCTCTCAGGATATCCAAGCCGTCGCCGGGGAGGTGGCGAGCCTCCGGGCGATATCGCCCGTTTCCGCGCCGAACTACGCACGATCGTCGAACGATTCCTCAAAGACGACCGGTTGCAAGGTACACGAACAGCCCGATCAGCGGTGGGGATGGGCCGCTACCGGGCTGTTCGCACGCCCCGTTCCCCGGGTAAAAATACCTGCCGAAGGGGCTCGGAGCGTCGCGAGGAGGACGCACCCGATAAATCGACGACTGAGCCGATGATGTTACTCGTTTTATCTACTAAGTTATCCCCGAGACATGGTGAGCTCGCGTAGCCGCTTCGCGTCGCACCGGCATTCGGCGCCACGTTGCCGCGCGGCCACGGGAGTAGCCCGGTGTTGACTGTTGCAGTGTTGAGAAGTGGCGCCCCAGAGGGACCGGAGCCACACGTGGAGTGGTCACCGCTGGCGAGGTGCTCCGGTCCTCCGCTCGGGGATGCGCTTTGAC
>JBHELN010000143.1:0-3800 GCA_046263115.1 Pseudonocardiaceae bacterium
CGCATCAACTCGACCAGATCTGACCACAGCGCCGCCCACTGATCAGCCTGCAGCGTGCACCCGGCCTGGAACGGATCCAGCTGGTGGCGGAACAGCAGCTCAGCCCGGTAGACGTTCCCGACTCCGGCCAGCACCGCTTGATCCATGAGCAATGTGGCCAGCGGAGCCCGGGACCGGGAGATGCGTTCCCAAGCCCTATCCGGGTCGGCATCAGAGCGCAGCGGGTCCGGTCCTAGCCGGGCACGTATCGCCTCGATCTCGGCTTCGGTAAGCAACTCGCAGGCAGCCGGGCCACGTAAATCCGTCCAGTGCGTGGAACCGACCAGCCGCATGCGCACCTGCCCCCGCGGCGGCTGCACGGGCAAGGTCGCCTCGGTGAAGGAGCCGTAGAGGCCCAGGTGCACATGCACTACCGAATCGGGATCGTAGAAGTGGAACAGGTGCTTGCCGTGGGCGTCGGCACGCCGGAGCACCCGCCCATCCAACCTCGCGGCGGCTGCTGCGAAACGGCCTTGCGGGCTGGAGACCGCCACTGGCGATCCGCCGTAACACCGCTGGTGGACTGCCGCCAGCCGGTGCGTCGTATGACCCTCCGGCATTGACGGTTCAGCCTGTGGAAATCGGGGGTGACTCCCCGGTGGACTCGAAATCCGAGATCAGCTTGATCCGGCGGGCGTGGCGCTCGCCGCCGGAGAACGACGTGGCGAGAAACGTGTCGACGATCTGGGCGGCCTCAGCCGGTGCGTGCATCCGCGCTCCGATTCCGACTACCTGAGCATCGTTGTGCTCCCGGGCGAGCTGGGCAGTCTCGGTGCTCCACGCCAGCGCGGCCCGGCAGCCGGCGACCTTGTTGGCGGAGATCTGCTCGCCATTACCCGACCCACCGATCACCACGCCGAGACTGCCCGGCTCGGCCACCACCCGGCGGGCGGTCTCGATGCAGAACGGCGGATAGTCGTCGTCCGGGTCGAAGGTGTCGGGCCCGACGTCCACCACGTCGTGCCCCAGACTGGTCAGGTGCTGCACCAAAAAGGCCTTGAGCTCGAAACCGGCATGATCCGAACCGAGGTAGACGCGCACAGCGGCCAACATTGCCACATCATTCAGCCCCCGCAGCTTCCGCCTCCCCGACATGGGAACATACGGGGCGCCGTGACTGCGATGTCTCCATGTCGGGAGGAGGGGACAGCGTGGCGCGGTGGGTGGAATTGGCGGACGGGGTGCTGGTGCGGCGGTATGACGAGCTGGATCTGTCGATAGGGCTCGTGATCGGAACCCGCGGCTGCCTTGTAGTGGATACTCGCAGTGATCCTGATCAGGGCGCTGAGCTGTTCACTGCGGTTCGGGAAGTCACGCGGCGACCGTGCACGGTGGTGCTCACCCACGCGCACTTCGACCACTGCCTGGGTACCGCGGCATTCCTACCGGCTGCGGTGTGGGCGCATTCCCGCTGCCGAGATGACCTGGCCAGGGGTGGTGCGGCGCAGTACGCCGAAGCACTGGCGTGGTCGCGTGCCGAGGGACTGCCCGACCCAATGCCGGTTCGTCCGGTACTGCCCGATCACCCGGTCACCGAGCCGATCGAAGTCGACCTCGGCGATCGACGGCTGCTATTGACCCATCCCGGGCGGGGACATACCGACCACGACCTCGCGGTGTGGTCACCCGATACCGGTGTGCTCTTCGCCGGCGATCTCGTCGAGCAGGGCGCTGATCCCGATTTCACCGATGCCTACCCGCTGGACTGGCCGACCGCGGTGACCGAACTGCTACGGCTGGACCCGCAGGTCGTCGTTCCCGGGCACGGGGACCCGGTCGACGCCGAGTTCGTCACCGCACAAGGCGACGACCTGGCAGCTTTGGCCGGCCTATGCCGAGCCGTCCGAGCGGGCCACCTGGACGCCGAAGCCGCCGTCACTGCGTCGCCTTTCACTCCCCTCACCACCCGCACCGCTCTTTCCCGGCTTCACCGTCCCGATATGGAGACATATCGGGACTGACGAGCATCCGATGACGCCCGATAAGTCTCCATATCGCTGCGGGTAGCGAGATTAGGAGAAGTCCGGCTTTTCGTGGCGGCTGCGCTTGAGCTCGAAGAAGTGGGGATAGCTGGCCAGCAGCAACACGCCGTCGAAGATCTTTCCGGCTTCCTCACCGCGCGGAATCCGAGACAGCACTGGACCGAAGAAGGCTACCCCGTCCACGTGAATCGTCGGGGTTCCGACGTCCAGCCCGACCGGTCCCATGCCCGCCTCGTGGCTGGCCCGCAGCTCCTCGTCGTACTCGGTGCTCTGCGCTGCCTTGGCCAACTCGGGCGGCAGCCCCACTTCGGCGAGCGCGGCCACGATCACCTCGTCGAAGTTCTTGTTGCCCTCATCGTGGATCCGCCTGCCCATTGCGGTGTAGAGCGGCTCGAGCACCTTCTCCCCGTGGTCGCGTGCTGCGGCGATGCACACCCGAACCGGCCCCCAGCCCTCCGCGTTCTTACTCCGGTAACTCTCGCTGAGCTCGCGCCCTTCGTTGAGCATCGACAGGCTCATCACCCGGAAGTGCGCGTCGATGTCTCGCACCGTGGCGACTTCGAGAATCCACCGGGAGGTGATCCATGCCCACGGGCACCGCGGGTCGAAGTAGAAATCCACCCGCGCGGGGCTGGTTCGGTCTTGGGTGGTGCTGTCGCCGGTGGTCACCGTCATCACACTCTCCGTTCCTATCACGTCGTACAACCCGTCCGGGTGGTCACTTCTTCCCAGGCATTAACTCGCCTGCAAGCTGACCGGCACCCATGATTGGATGCCCGAGGACTACCGATCTGACACCAGAGGTGATCTGTGGCCGTCCCCAACCTCACTCAGGAGCAAGCCGTCGAGCGTGCCGGGCTGCTCGACGTCGACTCCTACACCGTCGATCTCGACCTCACCGACGGTGCCGGCAAACCGAGTGAAGTCACGTTCCGGACCACCACCACGGTCCGCTTCTCCTGCCGAACCCCAGGCACGAGCAGCTGGATCGACCTGGTGGCCGCCCGGGTAGGCGCCGCAACGCTCAACGGAGCCACGCTGGACGTCGCCGGTTACGACGAGGCGAACGGGATCGCACTGCCCGGGTTGGCCGCCACCAATGAGGTCGTCGTCGAGGCGGACGGCCGGTACATGAACACCGGCGAGGGACTGCACCGCTTCACCGATCCCGTCGATGGCGGCGTGTACCTCTACAGCCAGTTCGAGACCGCCGACGCCAAGCGGATGTACGCGTGTTTCGACCAGCCCGATCTCAAGGCGGTGCACCGGCTCCGGGTAGTGGCACCTGCCGGCTGGGCGGTCATCTCGAACGCGCCCTGCCAGCGCACCGAACCCCTCGACGGCGGGGCCATTCGCCACGTGTTCGCCGATAGCGCCCGGATCAGCCCCTACATCGTGGCGCTGGTCGCCGGTCCCTACGCGCGCTGGACTGACGAGTACTCCGACGAGCACGGGACGATCCCGCTGGGCATCTATTGCCGTGCCTCGCTAGCCGAACACATGGACGCCGAGCGCTTGTTCACTGAGACCAAGCAGGGTTTCGGCTTTTACCACGGCGCCTTCGGAATGCGCTACCCGTTCGAGAAATACGACCAGTGTTTCGTTCCCGAGTTTAACGCCGGGGCCATGGAGAATGCGGGGTGCGTGACCTTCCGGGAGGATTACGTCTTTCGCAGCCGGGTCACCCGCTACCTCTACGAGCGGCGCTGCGAGACGGTGCTGCACGAGATGGCGCACATGTGGTTCGGCGACCTGGTGACCATGCGGTGGTGGGACGAC
>JBHELN010000144.1:0-4221 GCA_046263115.1 Pseudonocardiaceae bacterium
GGATGGCATCGAGGTGGCGCTGCTCGAGGTCGGCGAGCGCGGCACTGCCCCGCTCCAGGTCGGTGTCGATGGCCTCACGCCGTTCCATCACCTCGAGCAAGTCGTCCTCCAGCACGGTTTGGCGACGCCGTAGCGTGGCCAACTCGTGTTCCAAATCTTCCAGCTGCTTACCCGAGGAGATCGACCCGGAGTCAAGCAGGCCGCGATCCCGCTCTCCTCTGGCCCGGACCTGGTCGATCTCGGCCTCCAGCTTGCGAATGTCGCGGTCCAGGTCGGACGCCGTGGTCTCGGCGGCGACCAACGAGTCCCGGCAGGCTCGTAAACTCTTGCCGGCCTGCTCGATTTCGGCCAGCTCCGGCAGGGAACGGCGACGGTGCGCGGCGCGGGTCAGCTCGGCGTCCACCGCGGCCAGGTCAAGCAGCCGGCGTTGTGCGGCGGGATCGGCGTTCACCGCGGGATCCTCCCAGGTGGTTGCGCCGAGCCGATCGTCCAGGGATCGGTGCGGCGATGCGAAACGTAAACGTCGACCGTACCGCCGAGTGCACCGACCAGCACCGTCGCGGCCTGCTCGCACCATGGGTGCTCGCTAGCCCAGTGGGCGACGTCCACCAGGGCGGGACCCCCGGCGGCCAAGTGTTCGGACACCGGGTGGTGCCGCAGGTCGGCGGTGACGAACACATCGACCCCAGCGGCGCTGGCGGCGCCGAGCAGCGAGTCTCCTGCTCCACCGCACACCGCCACCGTGGTCACCGTGCGCCGTGGATCGCCACCGGCGCGCACCCCCCACACGGTCTCGGGCAGCGCGGCACGCACCCGGTCGGTGAATGCCCGCAGGGACTCGTGTTGGGGCAGCTCGCAGATTCGCCCGAGCCCGGTGCGTGATGTCCCGTCACGAGGGTCGAGCACACCGGTTACCCGCAGCCCCAGCACCTGGGCCAGCGCATCGGACACTCCCGGGTCGGCCGCGTCGGCGTTGGTGTGCGCGCAGAACAGCCCAACCCCAGCGCGAACCAGCCGATGCACCAGACCGCCTTTCGGGTCGTCGGCGGGCACCCCGTGCACCCCGCGCAGCAGCAGCGGATGGTGAGTGACCAGTAGTTGGGCATCGTGCTCCAGCGCCTCGGCAACGGTCTCGGCGACCGGGTCCACCGCAATCACCACGCGGTGCACCGGCTCGGCCGGATCACCGCAGACCAACCCGACAGCGTCCCAACTCTCGGCCAGCGCCGGCGGGTAGGCCGCCTCCAGCGCAGCGACCACGTCACGCACAGTCGCGATCATGACGCCGCCAGCGCCAGGCGCAGACCGTCGACCAGCGCACCGGCTAGCTGTGGATGTCGGACTGCCACCCGTAGATGGTCGGGAGTAAGACCGGGAAACGTGTCACCACGCCGGACCGCGATACCGGCATCGGCAAGCGCGACGCGGATTCGCGGTCCATCTGGCACCCGCAGTAGCAGGAAAGGTGCCGCAGCGGGCTGATGCACTGCGACCCCGGGCAACCCGGCCAGCCGGGTAGCCATCCACTCCCGATGCTGGGTGATCTGGGCAGCCCCGGCAGCGGCCTCGGCGACCGCGGTTGGAGCACAGCACGCCCGCACCGCCTCCAGCACCAGCGTGCCCACCGGCCAGAGCGGGCGCGGTGCGGCGAGCCGGGCCAGCAGTTCTGGTGTGCCCAGCGCGTAACCGGCCCGCAGCCCCGGCAGGGACCAAGTCTTGGTGAGACTGCGAAGCACCAGCAAGCCGGGGGTCTCGCGATCGGAAGCCAACGATTCCTGTTCGCCGGGCACTGCATCACCGAAAGCCTCGTCGACCACGAGCACCCGGCCGGGCCGGGCCAGCGCCCGCACGACCTGCGCCCGATGCAGGACCGAGGTCGGGTTCGTGGGATTGCCGAGCACGACGAGGTCGGCGTCGCCGGGAATCCACTCCGGCTGCAACTGGTAGGCGATATCGGTGAGCACCCGACGGACCGGTATGCCGGCCCTGCGCAGGGCCACCTCGGGTTCGGTGAACGACGGGTGCACCACGGCGGCCGATCGAGGCGCCAACGCGGGCAGCAGGGCGAAGCCCTCCGCGACCCCGCTGAGGACGAGCACCTCAGCTGGATCGCGCCCATGCCGGGTGGCCACCGCAGCCCGGGCAGCGGCGTCCTGCGCGGCCGAGGGATAGCTGCCCAACCGGTCCAACGCCGCGGCCAGCCGCGCACGCAACCACGCCGGAGGCTTGCTGCCCCGCACGTTCACCGCGAAGTCGAGCAGCCCCGGCGCGGCGTCGACATCGCCGTGATAACGCAGCAACTGATCCATGTGGGTATCACGCTAGCGCGCGTTCCTGCCGTCCATGGCGGGGATCAAATGCGCAGCCGCACCAGGCACGCCATGCTGCCCCGCCAGGCCGACTATGCGGTGCTTGCAGCCACTGAGTGCAGGCTGATTAGCGCGCTTCCGACGTCAAACTCCGTCAGGATGATCTCAGCGGCAGCCCGCCGATGTCGTCGGTGCGGCGATTGGGTGCGCCGCCGCGATCGCGCTGGTGTCCGGGGTCGGTCGGGCGCGGCGTTATTCATCGGCGTCGGCCTGGCGCTGTTTGGGGGGCCGGCCATCGTCGACCGGTGACGGGGCCGGTAGTTCCGGTAGTTATCGTAGACACGTGGGGCCACGGGGCCGTCTTTTACCGCGCACCTTCCTGAGTCTGCTCAGTAGAGAGCATGTCGAGCGTCACCACGATCCCCACTAAGTAGTTGCGCAACGCCCCTGCGTCAGGCACCTCACCGGCATCTATCGCGGCCACCACGTCGCGCAGCGCCCGCGCTGCGCGCGCCACAGCGTCTATCCCCCGCTTAACGGCGTCCGACCCCCGTTCGTCACTCGCCACCCACTCAGAGTAGAACCACAGACACCAAGGTGGCGGTTCAGACTGGGAAGGTGAGCGTCTCGCAAAACAGTCTGTCTGTGGTGTTCGTCTGCACCGGGAACATCTGTCGCTCCCCGGTGGCCGAAGTGGTCTTCGCCGACATGCTGCGGCAGGAAGGTCTGGCCCACCGGGTGCGGGTGAGCAGCGCCGGAACCGGCCCGTGGCACGTCGGTGACCCCGCCGACCCGCGAGCCGCCGAGTCGTTGCGCCGGGCAGGTTACGACTGCACGCATACCGCCGCCCAACTCGGCGCCCAGCACTTGTCCGCCGACTTGCTGGTGGCGCTGGACCACGGTCATTTCACCGCATTGCGCCAGATAATCCGCGATCCGGAACGGGTGGTGCTGTTGCGATCGTTCGACCGGACCGCCGGGCAGGACCTCGACGTGCCAGATCCGTACTTTGGCGGTGAGTCCGGTTTCGACGAGGTGCTGCGCATGGTGCGCGCCGCGATGCCCGGGCTGGTGGCGTGGGTGCGCGAGCGGCTGTGAGTGCCCCGGCTCAGGCCGTCGCTGCCATTACCGGCCAGCGGGTGCACGCTGCGACGCCTCGCGGCGCCATCTGGCTTGTCGAGCTGGGCGACGGGCGCACCGTGGTGGCCAAGCGGGGACAAGCCGGGCAGGTTCTGGCCGAGGCGGCCGGGCTGCGCTGGCTGCAGGTGCCTGGTGGCCCGCCGGTGCCGCAGGTCTACGGACATGACCACCAGTGGCTGATCACCGAATACGTACCGGCTGGCCGGGTGGATGGTGCGGGCTCCGAACGGCTGGGGCGCGAGTTAGCCGCACTGCACCTCGCGGGCGCGCCAACCTTCGGCGCGGCACCGCCGGGGGGACCACAACAGGCGTGGATCGGCGCCGCTCCCATGACCAATGTCGCTGGAGCCCGGTGGCCGCAGTGGTACGCCGAGCACCGGGTGCTGCGCTATCTGCGCAGTGCAGTGGACAACGGAGCGGTGGACGCCGCCGGGGCCCGCGCCGTGCGCCGGACCTGCGAACGGATCGAGGAGCTGGCCGGGCCGGAGGAGCCTCCGGCGCGGCTACACGGTGACCTGTGGTCGGGCAACGTGCATGCCGGCGCCGACGGGCGGGCGTGGCTGCTTGATCCCGCCGCGCACGGTGGGCACCGAGAAACCGATCTGGCGATGCTCGCACTGTTCGGCTGTCCGAGCTTGGATCGGTTGCTCGCTGGTTACACCGACGTCGCCCCGTTGGCCGCCGGTTGGCAACAGCGAGTCGCATTGCACCAACTGTTCCCCCTGCTGGTGCACGCGGTGTTGTTCGGTGGCGGCTACGGCCTACGCGCGGC
>JBHELN010000145.1:0-24231 GCA_046263115.1 Pseudonocardiaceae bacterium
CTCCGCAGAGGAGACCGCCGAAGCTGTGGGTTCGACGCCGGGCGCCGTCCGGGTAGCCCAACACCGGGCTCTGGGTCGGTTGCGCGGTGTATTGGCGTCTGAGGGGGTGGTCTGAATGCCTGGGTGGGACGAGCACCCACACGCCGGCTATCCCAACGGGGATCCGTACGAGATGCCCGCGGATCTGGCCGCGTTGCAGGCCGATGACGCGCTGCTGGATCTGATCGGCAGCGGTGAGCATACCCCGAGCGACGCCGACGACGAGTTGACCCGGGTGCTGGCCGCATGGCGCCACGAGGTCCACGCCGAACCGGTTAAAGAGCTCGTGGACACCAGCACCGCGCTCGCGGCGATCCGGGCCGCCGCTCGCCGGCCGGCTCGTCGCCGTGATCCGGTGTACGGCTCGGTCGCGGCCGCCGCGGCGGTGCTCGTGATCGCCTTCTCCGGGGTGGGCCTGGTGGCTAAGTCGGCGCAACCCGGTGACCACCTGTGGGGTGTGACCCAGGTGCTCTACGGCGACTACGCGCGCTCGGTGGAAACCGCAGCCGCGGTCCGGACCGAGCTCAACGACGCCAAGGTGGCCTTGAACCAGGGCCATCCCGAGCGGGCCAGAGCAGCACTAGCGCATGTCCAGCAGCAGCTACCGGCGATCGGCGAGTCCGAGGGCCTCACCGATCTCACTGCGCGCCACCGCCAGCTCGAGCAGTGGTTGAACGAGCCCCCGGGAACGGGGCTGGTGAAGCCACCGCAGGGTCCAGCGATGGTCCCGTCGACACCCAACGGCGCCGAAGCCACCAAGTCAGGTAATCCCAGCTCGTCACCTACCTCCCTCGGGTCCACCACCACGCCGGACCGCAGAGCGGAGGTGCCCGCCCGCACGTTTACCACGCCGTCCGACCAGTTCATGCCCAGAGGTGACGACTGGCGCCGCTACGGTCCGGGTGCCGGCATGCCCGGTTACGGCGGCCAGGACGGTGGCCCTTCTACCTCGGACAATTCCGGCGTCTCCGCCGACCACGGCACCGGCAGGGGTGGCACGACGGCCGGCGCGACGCCGGGTAGCGAGCCTTCCACCCCTAGCTCTGTGCCGGATCGGCGCAACACGTCCGGCGCTGGCCAGGACCCTGGCCACGTCGGTGATCAGCGTCCTCCTGGTCCTAACGGCATTTCCTCGTTCTGTGATCATGCCGTGCCGCGGCCGGGCTTCTGTCGCTGAGCTTGCTCAGCCACCGTTCTCGGCGAGCACCGCGTCGGTGTAACCCCGGCAGTACTCCCAGCTGACGTAGCCAGCGGGATCCGGATCGTAGGCGGGCTCGTGCGGGCGCATCCGGCCGGCCTCGAGTAGCTGCCGCAGGCTGGCCCGGAGCAGCTGCCAGTCGTGGTAGTGCTGCTCAGCGCAGTCGGGGCAGTCCACGACGATGCCGCGTATCCCGCGCGGAGCCAGCAGCGCCTGGTAGACGGCGAGATCGCTCAGATCGGCGAGCAGGCCGGCCCGCTCGTCGTCGTCCAGCTGCTCTTCGATGCCATCGTCGCCATCGTCCAAAGCTCCCAGCGCCAGAGCCGGATCCTCCGGATCACCGGCGAAGGGGTCGGGGGGAAGTGAGTCATGCACCACGGCTGGCACGGTACCCGCTTGTCCGATGGACCGTCGCACCGTCCTGATCGAAGGACCTTGCCGCCTGACTCGCTGCACTGACGAACACATCAGGGGCGACGGATCACACAGGGATTGCTACCGCAGACGGATACCATCGTCATATGACGAGCGAGCTCGCGGCGTCCAACATGCCCGGCGTGGCATCAAAATTCGCGCTGCTCGGGTTGACTTTCGATGACGTCCTGCTGCTCCCCGCCGAGTCCGATGTCGTGCCTGCGGAGGTCGACACGTCGACCAGACTGTCCCGCAACGTCACGCTGCGAGTACCGCTGGTCTCCTCGGCGATGGACACGGTGACCGAGGCGCGGATGGCCATCGCGATGGCCCGGCACGGCGGGATGGGGGTGTTGCACCGCAACCTGCCGGCGCAGGAGCAAGCTGCGCAGGTCGAGGTGGTCAAGCGGTCCGAGGCGGGCATGGTGACCGACCCGGTGACCTGCCTGCCGGACGACACCCTGGCTGATGTGGACTCGTTGTGCGCCCGCTACCGGATCTCCGGGCTCCCGGTCACTGATCACGATGGCGTGCTGGTCGGCATCATCACCAACCGCGACATGCGCTTCGAGGTCGATCACACCAAGCGGGTCGCCGAGGTGATGACCAAGCCCCCGCTGATCACCGCACAGGTAGGGGTGACCGCGGACGCCGCGCTGGGTTTGCTGCGCCGGCACAAGATCGAGAAGCTGCCGATCGTCGACGGCCACGGCAAGCTGCGCGGTTTGATCACGGTTAAGGACTTCGTAAAGACCGAGCGCTACCCGTTGGCGACCAAGGATCCGGACGGACGGCTGCTGGTGGGGGCCGCGATCGGGGTTGGTGAGGACGCCAAGCAGCGCGCCATGTCGCTGGTCGACGCCGGTGTCGACGTGTTGGTCGTGGACACCGCGCACGGGCATTCCCGCGGCGTGCTGCAGATGATCAGCGTGCTCAAGGCTGAGCTGGGCGACACCGTCGATGTCATCGGCGGCAATGTGGCGACCCGAGCCGGCGCTCAGGCGCTGGTCGACGCCGGCGCGGACGCCGTCAAGGTCGGCGTCGGCCCCGGGTCGATCTGTACCACCCGGGTGGTGGCCGGGGTGGGGGTACCGCAGATCAGTGCCATTTTCGAGGCGGACCAGGCATGCCGGCCGGCGGGAGTGCCGGTGATCGGTGATGGCGGTATCCGGTTCTCCGGGGACATCGCCAAGGCCATCGTCGCGGGGGCCAGCGCGGTAATGCTGGGCAGCCTGCTGGGCGGTACCGCGGAAGCGCCGGGTGATCTGATCCTGGTCGACGGTAAGCAGTACAAGACCTACCGCGGCATGGGATCGGTGGGCGCCATGGCGTCCCGGAGCGGTGGCCGGTCGTACTCCCGGGATCGCTACTTCGCCGATGATCTTCTCTCCGATGACAAGCTGGTGCCCGAGGGCATCGAGGGCCGGGTTCCCTTCCGGGGGCCCCTGTCGCTGGTGGCTCACCAGTTGGTAGGCGGTCTCCGCGCGGCGATGGGTTACGCCGGCGCCGCGACCATCCCGGCGTTGCAGGACGCGCAGCTGGTGCGGATCACCTCGGCGGGGCTCACCGAGGGGCACCCGCATGGCATCACCATGACGGTGGAGGCCCCGAATTACGCGGTGCGCTGAGATGCGCGATCTGGTGGAGATCGGCATGGGCCGTTCCGCGCGGCGCGCCTACGACTTCGATGACGTCCAGATCGTGCCGTCCCGGCGCACCCGTTCGTCCCGAGATGTGTCCACTGCCTGGCAAATCGACGCTTACCGGTTCGACATCCCGCTGGTCACGCATCCCACCGACGCGATCGTGTCGCCCGCGATGGCGGTGCGGATCGGTCAGCTGGGTGGGCTCGGGGTGCTCAACGCCGAGGGGTTGTGGGCCCGCCACACCCATGTCGACAAGTTGCTGTTCGAGCTCACATCCGCGATGAATGAGGCTGACGAGACGGCGGCCGTGCGGCTGCTGCAGCAGTGGCACGCGGCACCGATCCGGGTTGAGCTGCTCGCCGAGGTGATCGGTCAGGTGGCCGCTGCCGGTGTCACGGTGGCCGCCCGGGTCAGCCCCCAACACGCCCGCGATCTCGCCGGCGACCTGCTCGCTGCCGGCGTCGAGATCCTTATCGTGCAGGGCACCATCGTGTCGGCTGAGCATGTCTCCCGCGCTGCGAAGCCGCTCAACCTGGTGGAGTTCATCGCCTCCATGGAGGTCCCGGTGATCGCCGGGGGAGTGGGCGACTACCGCACCGCGATGCACCTGATGCGCACCGGCGCGGCGGGAGTGATTGTCGGCTACGGGGCGTGCGCCAGCACGTCGACCGGCGACGTGCTGGGTATCGGAGTGCCGATGGCCACCGCGGTCGCCGACGCGGCGGCCGCCCGGCGCGACTACCTTGACGAGACCGGCGGGCGCTACGTGCACGTGATCGCCGACGGCGGCATACGCACCAGTGGGGACGTAGCCAAGGCGATCGGCTGCGGGGCCGACGCGGTAATGCTCGGTGAGCCGCTGGCCTGTGCGGTCGAGGCGCCGGGCAACGGGTTGTATTGGACCGCCGCTGCGGCGCACCCGTCGCTGCCTCGCAGCCATGTCACCGGTGTGGCCAACGCGTCTCTCGGAATCGAGACCCTGCTGTTCGGTCCGTCGGCTGACTCCAGCGGCACCGTGAACCTGTTCGGCGCGCTACGCCGCGCGATGGCCAAGTCCGGCTACTCGGAACTCAAGGAATTCCAGAAAGTCGGCCTCACCGTCCGCCCCTGACCGTCCCTCACCTCTGCCTTGGCCGCAGTCTGGATGCAGACTGCTGTTATTCGGCCCTCGATTACCGCAGTCTGCATCCAGACTGCGGCTGGGGCCGGGAAGTGGAGGGTGTGCGTGGAGTACGACGTGGTGGTGGTGGGGTCAGGGTTCGGGGGGAGTGTTGCGGCGCTGCGGTTGACCGAGAAGGGTTACCGGGTGGGCGTGTTGGAAGCCGGGCGGCGCTTCGCCGACCATGAGCTGCCCACCACGTCGTGGCAGCTGCGTAAGTTCCTCTGGGCGCCGGCGTTGGGTTGTTACGGCATCCAGCGCATCCACCTGCTGCGCAACCTCCTGGTGCTGGCCGGCGCCGGCGTCGGGGGCGGTTCGCTGAACTACGCCAATACCCTCTACCGGCCGCCGCAGGCGTTTTTCGACGACCCGCAGTGGGCGCATCTCGCCAACTGGCGCGCCGAGCTCGACCCCTATTACGACCAGGCACAGCGGATGCTCGGGGTGGCGACCTACCCCGGGCACACTGCCGCGGATGAGGTGATGCAGCAGGTGGCGCGGGATATGGGTGTCTTGAAGACCTACCAACCCACCCCCGTGGGGGTGTTCTTCGGGCGCCCGGGCGAGGAGATCGACGATCCGTACTTCGGTGGCGCGGGCCCCCGGCGTACCGGTTGCATCGAGTGCGGGTCGTGCATGACCGGCTGCCGGGTCGGCGCCAAGAACACCTTGGTGAAGAACTACCTGTACCTCGCCGAGCGGGCCGGCGCGGTGGTGCACGCGCTGATGACGGTGACCGCGGTGCGCCCGCAGCCGGACGGGACTTGGCTGGTTGACGTGGTGCGTACCGGAAAGCGCTGGCGCCAGACGATCAGGGCGAATCAGGTAGTGCTCGCCGCCGGCACCTGGGGCACCCAGCAGCTGCTGCACCGGATGCGCGACGGCGGCGTGCTGCCGCGGCTGTCGCCCCGGTTGGGTGAGCTCACGCGGACCAACTCCGAGGCAATCGTGGGCGCCAGCCGGGCGACCGTGGACCCGCTGCGGGACTTCTCCCGCGGGGTGGCGATCACCTCTTCCTTCCACCCGGACGAGCACACCCACATCGAGCCGGTCCGCTACGGGCGGGGCAGCAACGCGATGGGCCTGTTGCAGACGGTGTCCACCGACGGCGCGTTGGACACTCCGCGCTGGCGGCAGTTACTGCGCTTCATCCGCGAGCATCCGGTCCGGGCAGCGCGGTTGCTGTCGGTGCGGCAGTGGAGCGAGCGGACGGTGATCCTGCTGGTGATGCAGACCTTGGACAACTCGCTGACCACTTACCGCCGTCGCGGCCGGCTCACCTCGCGCTACGGCCATGGCGAGCCCAATCCCACGTTCATTCCGGCCGCTTTCCGCGCCAGCCACCTCACCGCCCAGCACATCGGCGGCACCGCCGGAGGCACCTGGGGGGAGCTGTTCGAGATCCCGATGACCGCGCATTTCCTCGGCGGCTGCCCGATGGGCGCGACCGCTGACGACGGCGTCGTCGACGCCTACCACCGGGTGCACGGCTATCCCGGTCTTTCTGTGGTGGACGGCTCGGCGGTCAGCGCGAACCTCGGGGTGAACCCCGCGCTGACCATCACCGCGCTCGCCGAACGCGCCGTCGGGCTATGGCCGAACAAGGGCGATCGTGATCCACGCCCTGCCCCGGGCGAGGCCTACCAGCGCCAGGGTCCCATCCAGCCGCGTACGCCGATCGTGCCGCCGGACGCTCCCGGAGCATTGCGGCTGCTGCCGTCGTGAGCGGTCGGGTGCACGTCATCTCCCGGAGCTGCCGGGCTAGAGCCCAAACGATCACGTTCGGCAAGGCGGTGCCGGCGCGCTGACCGACCCAGTAACTACGCTTTCATTATGTCCTCGCCTGGCGCTCTTGTGCTGGTCATCGACTTCGGGGCGCAGTACGCGCAGCTGATCGCTCGCCGGATTCGCGAGGCGCAGGTGTATTCGGAGGTGGTGCCGCACACCACATCGCCGTCGGAGATCCTGGACCGCAAGCCCGCGGCGATCGTGCTGTCCGGTGGTCCGGCCAGCGTGTACGAGCGAGGCGCGCCCCGCCTCGACCCGGCGCTGTTCGACAACGGGGTTCCGGTGCTGGGCATCTGCTACGGATTCCAGGCGATGGCCGAGGCGCTGGGCGGCGGCGTGCAACGAACCGGCACGCGGGAATACGGGCGCACCGATCTGCAGGTGCTCGATGGCGGCGGTGTCCTGCATGGCGAGTTACCCGCACGGGGCCCGGTATGGATGAGTCACGGCGACGCTGTCACCGCCGCGCCGGACGGGTTCACGGTCACCGCTCGGTCGGCGGGTTCCCCGGTCGCTGCGTTCGAGGACATCGATCGGCGGCTGGCCGGTGTGCAGTACCACCCCGAGGTGGTGCACTCGCCACACGGTCAGGAGGTGCTGCGCCGGTTCCTGCACGAGGTCGCCGGCATCCGGCCGAGCTGGACCACCGCAAATGTGATCGACGAGACGGTCGCCGCGATCCGGGCCCGTACCCAAGGCGGTCAACTGATCTGCGGGTTGTCCGGCGGGGTGGACTCCGCGGTCGCCGCCGCGCTGGTGCACCGGGCCGTCGGCGATGCGCTGACGTGCGTGTTCGTTGACCACGGGCTGTTGCGGGCCGGTGAGCGGGCCCAGGTGGAACGGGATTATGTGGCCGCGACGGGAGTCAGACTGATCACCGTCGACGCCCGGGAGCGGTTCCTGTCCGCACTGGCCGGGGTGGCTGACCCGGAGCACAAGCGAAAGATCATCGGGCGCAAGTTCATCCGGGTCTTCGAGGCCGCTGCCCGCGACGCGCAAGCCGAGGCGGGCCGGCACGGCCAGCAGATCAGGTTCCTGGTGCAGGGCACGTTGTATCCCGACGTGGTGGAATCCGGTGGCGGCTCGGGGACGGCGAACATCAAGAGCCATCACAACGTCGGCGGCCTGCCCGAGGACCTGAGCTTTGAGCTGGTCGAGCCGCTGCGTGCACTGTTCAAGGACGAGGTGCGCCGGGTAGGGCTGGAGCTGGGGCTGCCGGAGACGATCGTGCACCGCCAGCCGTTCCCGGGTCCAGGCCTGGCGATCCGGGTTATCGGCGAGGTCACCGCTACACGTCTGGAGACGTTGCGCGCCGCGGACGCGATCGCCCGGGAAGAGCTCACCGCGGCCGGAATGGACCGCGATATCTGGCAGTGCCCGGTCGTGCTGCTGGCTGACGTCCGTAGCGTCGGGGTGCAGGGCGACGGGCGAACCTATGGTCATCCGGTAGTGCTGCGTCCGGTGTCCAGTGAGGACGCGATGACTGCGGATTGGTCGCGGGTGCCGTACGACGTGCTGGCTCGCATCTCCGGCCGGATCACCAATGAGGTGCCCGACATCAACCGGGTGGTACTCGATGTGACGAGCAAACCGCCCGGCACCATCGAATGGGAATGAATTTCACTATGGTCCGGGCCGACCGTTTCCTAGACGCGACGGCCCAATTTCTCGGCGTCCCGCTGCTGTCCAAAGACCGCCTGCTGCGCGACTAGGCCGAAACCGATCGTACGGTGGCCGTCGTCTGGTGACGTTGACATGCGCGCAACCCGGGCCGGTGCGAGCATGGATCACTGCCCAGCACGGAACACGTGGGCCGCCTAAGGAGACCACCATGTTCGCCATCGTCGCCGCTATCTTGTTCGCCGTCGCCCTGGTGCTCGCCCTCATCGGAGCTGGCTACGGCCCGCTCAACGTGATCACCTTCATCGCCGCTGGGCTGCTGTGCCTTGCGCTCCAGCAAGCCGGCGTCGGGGCTGGCTCCACACGAAGCTGGCGGCGTAGCCGCCTGTAGCGACGGAGGTCTTACCGCCGGCTGACGACGGGCGGCCCTACGCCGCCTTGCTCCGCCCGCGTCGTGAACTCGACCGCACCGACATTTCCGCTGCCGGAAAGGGTCGTAGCGTCGAGTTCACAATGCGCATCCACACGGAGTAGCGGCAGTGGGTGTATCAGGCCGCCGCGACGCCACCTCTTCCAAGTGCATAACTTATGAACCTTGGATGGCGACGTGTTATGGAACCCACGATCAATGCTCCGATCGACGCGGCAGCTGCAGCGCTGGCGACCGCGGTCGTGTTGCCGATGACTGCGAGCGGTGACGAGACTCTGGCACTGGTCCGCGATCTGGCGCGGATCGCCTGCCACCTCGGAGAGCTCACCGCGGCCGTCCGCGATCGCTGGGCGGCGTGGGGCACTGTCACACCACACCTGCAGCGCGCTGAAGCCCTCGCCGCCGACGCCACCCGATGCCTCAGCCACGCGGCTGGTATTTACGTCTTCAACAGCACGCATTCCCACCCCGAACATGGTCCGGCCGGTCAGCACCCTCAGCGCCTGTTCGACGTCGCCTGATCCGCCCTCGGCGCTACGGCGGCAATCTCGACGGCAAGGCAGACAGCTCTGTATCGTGGCACTCCGTCGGCGTCGGTCGCCGAGACGACGGGAGCAACCCCGTGACGCTCAATACCATCGCGCTCGAGCTCGTCCCGCCGAACGCCCAGCACGGCAGGGAGCGCGCCCTCGACGAGGCACACAAGGTGCTCGAGCTGTCCAAACAGTTCGGTGTCGATGGTCGCATCGGGCATGTGATGATTCCTGGACTGATCGCGGAGGAGGACGATCGGCCGGTCGAGATGAAGCCGAAGCTTGACGTGCTTGAGTTCTGGTCGGCTATCGCACCTGAGTTGCCCGGGGTGAACGGGCTATGCACGCAGGTCACCGCGTTCATGGACGAGCCGGCGCTGCGTCAGCGGCTCACCACTCTGCGGGTTGCCGGGATCGAAGGCATCATCTTCGTCGGCGTACCGCGCACGATGAACGACGGCGACGGTTCGGGGGTCGCCCCGACCGACGCCTTGTCACTGTATGACCAGCTGGTTGAACACCGTGGGGTGATCCTCATCCCGACTCGGGACAGCGAGCACGGCCGGTTCAATTTCAAGTGCAACCAGGGCGCCACCTTCAGCATGACGCAGCTGCTGTACTCAGATGCGATCGTCGGCTTCCTGACCGACTTCGCAGCGCGCACCGAGCACCGGCCGGAGATCCTGCTGTCGTTCGGGTTCGTCCCGAAGTTCGAGAACAAGGTCGGTCTGATCAATTGGCTGATCCAGGATCCGGGCAACGATGCGGTCGCGAACGAGCAAGCCGTGGTGAGGAAGTTGGCTGACAGCGGTCCCGACCAGAAGCGCCGGCTCATGCTGGATCTGTACAAACGGGTGATCGACGGCGTCGCCGACCTCGGCTACCCGCTGAGCGTCCACCTGGAGGCCCCGTACGGCGTTTCGGCGCCCGCCTTCGAGACTTTTGCCGAGATGCTTGCCTACTGGGCTCCAAGTAAGACTCCAGGTAAGAATTGACACAGATGGTCCGGCCAGCTTGTCGCCGTGGTCACTATTGCCGGCTCGCGGGGTTCACGCTGTGCCGCAACCGGTCCGGTGACCCGATCCAGACTTTGTGTTCCTGTCACAAACGGGCGCGCTCGGATTTCGTGTTCTGACCCGATTGTCGCGCACGCCTGGTTGGCTCTTCACTAATGGTGTGGTGCGCCTCACAGGAGAGGCCGCCTTGGCGTCAGGAGGGTGAGATGGCGCACGAGGTGAACTGCCCGCACTGCGGATGTCCCTTGGTGGCTACCGAGGACACCGTTCGGGTACCCGAAGTCGATGCCGTCGAGACGCTCCATCGGGAGATCGAGCACCTCCGCGCCACGATCGCACGGCTGCGCGGCGCCGGCTTCAACTCTATGCATCGGGTCCGTGAGACGAACCCGGCGGCATCCTGCTCGGTTCGGCGCGCTCTCTGATCACAGGGTAACCATGGACAGCGGTGACAATGGAGGCTGCGGCCGTGCTGGTTGATTTCCGTCCCACCGGCAAGCTTCGCGGCAACAAACCCGTGGACGCGACCGCCACGCTGGGCCCGGTGCTGGATGCGCTCGCCGAGGACTCGGTGGACCTGTCCCGGGTTCGGGTGGTATGTGACTGGGTCCAGTACCGCAACAACTTCCGCGACATCGTCGAGGTCCGGCCGATCCTGGCCGCGCACGGTCACGAGTCGGAGGTGATGCCGGTGGCGTTGTCTGCGGTCATGACCTCCGACGAGGTGGAGGTTGCGGTCGACGTCCGGCGCAGCGGCGACGTGCCACTTAAGCAGCTCACCGGTGACCTCATCCGGGCCCGCGCCGCCGGCACCAACCCGTCCCGCATCTACCTCGAACCGTGGCTGGCCACCAGGAAAAGCCTGATTTGGGAATTCAACACGCTGTACTGGAAGGCCCTGGATTTATGGGAGCAAGTCACCGGCCAGCAGTACGAGAAAACACTGCCCGGAGGGCGGAGCGACGCCCGCAACCGCGACGCGGTGCGTGAGATCATCACCGATCTGTTCATGTTGTGGGATTCCCTCGCGGCGCGGAATGCGCTGCCCGACGAGCTGTACGTGGTGGAGCTTGGCCCCGGTAACGGAGCTCAGGCGAAAACCTGGCTGGATGAGTTCACCGCGCTGGATCGAGCCCACGGAAAGGAGTATTACCGGCGGCTGCACTACCTGATGTGCGATTACTCGCCGCACGTCTTGGAACTCGCCAGGGCCGCGGTCGCCGACCATGCGCCGCACGTCAGCTCCTTCGTGCTGGATGCCACCCAACCGCGCACCGCGTTGGGCTTCCTGGGCTACAAGGTTTTTCTGGTCTACATCTCCAACGTCTACGACAACCTGCCCACCGATGAGGTGGCGCAGATCGGTGGCCGCACATACACCGTGCAGAGCCGCGCGTACCTGGCCGCCGGTGCCGCCGCCGAGATCGCGAAGTCGGTCTCGGCCCGACCGGATCAAATACCGGAATTGATCGGCAAGCTGCTACGGCTGCAGCCGTCGTTGCTCGTCGATGCGCTGCCGGCGCATTTCCCGGCAGTCGAGGTGGCGGTCGAGTTCTGGCGCCGCTGCTGGGCGGCCTTGCGTCTGGAAGAGCGGTACGTGCCCTTGGCAGGTCTGGACCTCTACCAGATCGCACCGACGGTGAGCGGGGAGAATTTACGGCCGCTGCTGGAGTCCGGCGCTGCCATCAGGATGCATGTGAACAATGGCGCGGTAGCCAGCTTCGTGGACACCGTCCCGCTGCTCCATCCCTACGGGCGATTAATCTGCTACGACCTTTTCGTGACCGATGTGCATGCTTACCGCACCGGGTTCCGCGGACCCGGAAAATACGATGGTTCCGTGGTGAACTGGCTCAATGGTCCGCTGCTGGCGCATATCGGACGTCGCAGAGGTTTCGATGTGGACTTTCAACGCTTCGCGCACCGGACCGGTACGAACATCGTCACCATGACCGCCCAAGTAAGGGACTGACATGCTGCCTGTGTTACCCACCACGGTGGTGGGGTCGTACTCGGTTCCGGAGTGGCTCGAGCGGCTCAAAACCGACTATTACCGCAACCGGATTTCCCGCAGCCATCTCGGGGAAATCCACGACATGGCCGTCAAGGCAGCGCTCAAGGACCAGGAGAGCGCGGGCATCGACATCGTCTCCGACGGGGAGCTGCGGCGCGACAACGACATTGATTACTTGCTGGCCCGGATTACTGGAGTGCACATCCCGGTGACAGTCAAGTCGTTTTACTACGACTACTACGACTCTCCCGTTGTCACCGACCCGTTGCCGGCCGACCCGCCGCCGCTGGGCCTGGCCGAGGACTACCGCTTCACCCGGGCGCACACCGACCGCCCGATCAAATTCAGTTTCACCGGGCCGTTTTCGTTGGCCCAGCGGATCCAGAACAAGGCGTATACCAAATCCGCGGATCTGGTGCGCGCGCTGGCGCAGGTGCTCAACGCCGAGGCCCAGGCGCTGGCCCAGGCCGGGGCAAGTCTGCTGCAGATTGATGAGCCGTTCCTGGCCGGCCACCCCGAGGACGCGGGTGTGGCGGTTGAGGCGATCAACATCGTGACCCGCGGCGTTGACGTCACCTGGGGGCTGCACGTCTGCTACGGCAACCGCTACGCCCGGCCGTCCTGGGAAGGCCATTACGACTTCCTGTTCCCCGCGGTGCTCGACGCCGACGTCGACCAACTGGTCCTCGAGTTCGGGCGCAAGGGCTACGAAGACCTCCACGTCATCCAGCGGCTGGGTTGGGACCGCGCGCTCGGGTTGGGCGTGGTGGACGTCAAGACGGATAAGATCGAATCCGCAGAACTCATCGCGGCGCGCATCCGCAAGGCACTGGAAACCTTCCCACCCGAAAAATTAGTCATCAATCCGGATTGTGGGCTGCGTCACCTGCCCGCCGATGTGGCCAGGGCGAAGCTGGCTGCGATGGTAGAAGGGACTATCGCGGTCCGCCGAACCCTGCCGGATCAATTTGGGCCGGATCAATTTGGGCGGGATCAATCGGGGCACATCGAGCCGGAGCTGGTCCCAGAACTGGCCCCCGAACCGGCCACCGAGCAAGGAGCGTGATCGCATGACCCAGCTGGAGTCCGTCGAGTTTCTCTTCACCTCTGAGTCGGTGACCGAGGGCCACCCGGACAAGATGGCCGACCAGATCTCCGATGCGGTGCTGGACGCGGCACTGGCGATGGACCCGAACTCGCGGGTGGCGTGCGAGACGCTGGTTACCACCGGGCTGGTCGTGTTGGCCGGTGAGATCACCACACCGGGCGTGCTGGACTACACCCAGATCGTGCGGGACACCGTCTGCAGCATTGGCTATGACAACGGCAGTTTCGGCTTCGATGGGCACAGCTGCGCGGTGATGACCGCGCTTGACAAGCAGTCTCCGGAAATCGCCCAGGGCGTGGACATGGCCCTCGAGCGACGTGGGCAACTTTCTGAGGATGACCTCGACAGTGCCGGGGCCGGGGACCAGGGCATGATGTTCGGTTACGCCACCAACGAGACTCCCGAACTCATGCCGATGCCGATCGCGCTGGCCCACCGGCTGTCCAAGCGGCTGTCGACGGTGCGCAAGGACGGCACGTTGCCCTACCTGCGGCCTGATGGCAAGACGCAGGTTACCGTCCGGTACCGGGATGGCGTGCCGATCGGAGTGGAGAAGGTGCTGATCTCCACGCAGCATGCCGAGGACGTCACCTCCAAGCAGATCCGGGCAGATGTGTGGGAACACGTCGTGCTCGCGGTGCTGCCGGCCGATTTTTACGATAAGGCCCAACTGGCGCGCAACTTCTTGGTCAACCCGACTGGTCGGTTCGTGATCGGTGGGCCGGTCGGCGACGCTGGGCTGACCGGCCGCAAGATCATCGTCGACACCTATGGTGGGTTCGCGCGGCACGGGGGTGGTGCGTTTTCCGGCAAGGACCCGTCTAAGGTCGACCGCTCCGCGGCGTACGCGGCCCGCTATGTGGCCAAGAACATCGTGGCTGCTGGTCTGGCCGGCCGGGTCGAGGTCCAGGTAGCCTACGCGATCGGCGTGGCTCGGCCGCTGTCGTTGCTGGTGGAAACTTTCGGTACGGAGCAGGTGTCGCGCCGGACCATCGAGAAGCTGGTGGGCGAGCACTTCGATCTGCGCCCGGCAGCGTTCCGGAGCTACCTGGGGCTGCACCGGCCGATCTACGCTAAGACCGCCGCCTACGGCCACTTCGGGCGCAACGATCCCGACTTCACCTGGGAGCGCACCGACAAGGCGGCGGAACTGCGCGAGTCCGCCGGCTTGCCCGCCAGTGCGCAGCCGGCAGTGGCTTGAAGAGGGGCCTGCAGAGCAAGCGTGAGAGGGGTAACGCGTGAGCATCATCGTCACCGGGTCGATCGCCACGGATCACCTGATGGTTTATTCCGGCCGGTTCGTCGACCAGATCGTGCCGGAGGCGCTCGAGAGCATCTCGGTGTCGTTCCTGGTGGACGATCTGGCGATTCGCCGCGGCGGGGCGGGCGCCAACATCGCGTTCAATCTGGGGTGCCTGGGTTTGGCGCCGGTGTTGGTGGGGGCGGTCGGTGCCGACTTCGCCGAGTATGGGCAGTGGTTGACGGCCCACGGGGTGGACGTCAGCGCGGTGCACGTCTCGCAGACCAGGCACACCGCCCGCTTTTTGTGCACCACCGATGCTGACTCCAACCAGATCGCCTCGTTCTACCCCGGCGCGATGAGCGAAGCCCGCGACATCGAGCTCAAGCCGATCGTGGACCGCTTGAGCGGTGCGGATCTCGTGCTGATCGGCCCCAACGACCCGGCGGGTATGTTGCGGCACACCCAGGAGTGCCGCGACCTCGGCTACCCGTTTGCCGCCGACCCCTCCCAGCAGCTGGCCACCCTGGAAGGCGATCAGATCAAGGAGCTTGTGGAGGGCGCGACGTACCTGTTCACCAACACCTACGAGCGAGGCCTGCTGGAACGCAAGACCGGCTGGGGCGACGAGGATGTCCTGGAGCGCGTGGGTGTCTCGGTGATGACCCGCGGTGCCAAGGGTGTGACCGTGCAGCGGCCGGGCGAACCAACCATCTCGGTGACTCCACCGCAGGAACTGGCCAAGGCGGACCCGACCGGTGTCGGTGACGCGTTCCGGGCCGGCTTCCTGGCCGGGGTCCAGTGGGGTGTGAGCGACGAGCGCGCCGCCCAACTCGGTTGCATGCTGGCCACGATGGTGATCGAGTCGGTCGGAACTCAGGAGCACAAGTTGGAACCCGGTACGTTCATGGAGCGGTTCAGCGAAGCCTACGGACCCGACAGTGCGGCCGAGGTGGCCGACCACCTGCGCGCGTGAGCGCTGATTCCACCGACAGCATTCAAACTGCACTAGGGAGAGCATTGCGATGACTGTGGCGCCTGCCGCCGAGAAGAAACTGCAGAGCCGCGCTGGGATCGACTTCGCTGTGGCCGATCTGGGGTTGGCTGAGTTCGGCCGTAACGAGATCCGGTTGGCACAGCATGAGATGCCGGGTCTGATGGCGTTGCGCCGGGAGTATGCGGACGTGTTCCCGTTGCGCGGGGCGCGCATCTCGGGGTCGCTGCACATGACCGTCCAGACCGCGGTGTTGATCGAAACGCTGGTAAGTCTGGGCGCCGAGGTGCGGTGGGCGTCGTGCAACATCTTCTCCACGCAGGATCACGCCGCGGCGGCGGTGGTGTTAGGCCCGCACGGGACTGCTGAGGCGCCGCAGGGAGTGCCGTGTTTCGCCTGGAAGGGCGAGACCCTGACGGAGTACTGGTGGTGCGCCGAGCAGATGCTGACGTGGCCCGACGGAGCCGGGCCGAACATGATACTGGACGACGGGGGCGACGCCACCCTGATGGTGCACAAGGGCGTGGCGTTCGAAAAGGCCGGGGTGGTGCCCAGCGCCGACGACAACGACTCCGATGAGTGGAAGGTGTTCCTGGATGTGTTGCGGGCCTCGCTGGCCGCGACGCCGGGCAAGTGGACCGCGATCGGCGAGGGGATCCGCGGGGTCACCGAGGAGACCACCACCGGGGTGCACCGGCTGTACCAGCTGGCCGCGGCGGGTGAGCTGCTATTCCCGGCGATCAATGTCAACGACTCGGTGACCAAGTCCAAGTTTGACAACAAGTACGGGTGCCGGCACTCGCTGGTGGACGGGATCAACCGGGCGGTTGACGTGCTGATCGCCGGCAAGCTGGCCGTGGTGTGCGGGTATGGCGACGTCGGCAAGGGTTGCGCGGAGTCGCTGCGGGGCCAAGGCGCCCGGGTGGTGATCGCCGAGATAGATCCCATCTGCGCGTTGCAGGCGATGATGGATGGCTTCAGCGTCGACACCTTGGACAACGTGGTCAGCAAGGCGGACATCATCATCACCGCCACCGGGAATAAGGACATCGTCACCGTCGACCACATGGCACGGATGAAGCATCAGGCGATCCTGGGCAATATCGGGCACTTCGACAACGAGATCGACATGGCCGGGCTGGAGCGCCGGTCGGGCGCCCGCCGGTTGGTGATCAAGCCGCAGGTCGATGAGTGGACGTTCAAGGATGGGCACTCGATCATCGTGTTGTCCGAGGGGCGGCTGTTGAACCTGGGCAACGCGACCGGCCATCCCAGCTTCGTGATGTCGAACTCGTTCTCCAACCAGGTGATCGCCCAGGTCGAGCTGTTCACCAAGCACCAGGAATACGACCGGGAGGTCTACGTCTTGCCCAAGGTGCTCGATGAGAAGGTCGCCCGGATCCACGTCGAGGCACTGGGTGGTCAGCTCACCAAACTGACCAAAGAGCAGGCCGAGTACATCGACGTCGACGTCGAGGGCCCCTACAAGCCGGCCCACTACCGGTACTAACCTCGCCGCGCGGAGCATGATCACGGATTGGGTGTCAAAAGCGACAATTCTGTCGTTTCGGCACCCAAACCGTGATCATGGCTGGGGTCCTACGCGAAGGGAGTTCGTCAGGTGGCATTTCCCACTGATCTTGAAATTGCGCGTGGTGCCACGCTGGTACCGATGGGGGACGTCGCGGCAGCGATGGGGCTGGGTGCGCATCTGCTTGAGCCCTACGGCGAGCATGTGGTGAAGATCAAGCTGGCCGCGATTGACGAGCTGGCGCAGGCGCCGGCGGCGAAGTACGTGGTGGTCACGGCGGTGACCCCGACGCCGCTGGGGGAGGGCAAGACCACCAACACGGTGGGGCTGGGCCAGGGGTTTGCGCATATCGGCAAGCGGGCCACGGTCGCGATCCGGCAGCCCTCCATGGGACCCACGTTCGGGATCAAGGGCGGTGCCGCGGGTGGTGGCTACAGCCAGGTGGTCCCGATGGAGACGCTCAACTTGCACCTCACCGGGGATATGCATGCGGTGACCGCGGCGCATAATCTGCTGGCCGCGATGATCGACAACCAGTTGCAGCAGCGCAACGGCGTCGATCTGGACCCGCATAGCATCACCTGGAATCGGGTGCTCGACGTCAATGATCGGGTGTTGCGCAACATCGTGATCGGTCTCGGGTCGAAGGCCGACGGCAACCCCCGGCAGAGCGGGTTCGACATTACCGCGGCCAGCGAGGTGATGGCGGTGCTCGCGCTGTCCGGTTCACTGGCCGACATGCGGTCGCGGTTGGGCCGGATCGTGATCGGCCAGGCCCGCGACGGGCAGCCGGTGACCGCCGAGGACCTGCACGCCGCCGGGGCCATGACGGTGATCATGCGCGAGGCGATTAAGCCCAATCTTCTGCAGACACTGGAGGGCACGCCGGTGCTGGTCCACGCCGGGCCATTTGGCAACATCGCGCACGGCAACTCGTCGGTGATCGCCGATCTGATCGGCATCCACTGCGGTGACTACCTGGTCACCGAGGCGGGTTTCGGCGCCGACATGGGCGCCGAGCGGTTTTTCAACATCAAATGCCGGGCGTCGGGACTGCGCCCGGATGCCGCGGTGCTGGTGGCCACGGTGCGCGCGCTCAAGACGCACTCCGGCCGGTTCAAGGTCACCGCTGGTCGCCCGTTACCGGAGAAAATGCTGGCGGAAAACCCCGACGATGTGCATGCCGGCGCGGCCAACCTGCGCAAGCAGATCGACAATGTGCGCATCCATGGCGTGGCACCGGTGGTGGCGATCAACGCCTTCCCCACCGATCACCCCTCCGAGCACGCCGCCATCCGCGAGATCGCCGACGCCATGGGCGTCAGATCAGCACTGTGCACGCACTTCGCCGAGGGCGGCAAGGGAGCCGCCGAGCTGGCCACCGCGGTCGCCGAGGCCGCCGAGGAGCCATCGGAGTTCAACTTCCTGTACCCCAACGACGCCACGCTGCGAGAGAAGATCCTCACCGTGGCGCTACGGGTCTACGGCGCCCAAGCCGTGGATTACGACTTCAAAGCGGCCCGGCAGCTGGAAAGCTACGAGCGCAACGGATTCGGCAAGCTGCCGGTGTGCATCGCCAAGACACACCTGTCGATCTCCTCGGACCCGGCGCTGAAAGGCGCGCCTACCGGCTGGGTGCTCCCGGTACGCGAGGCACGGGCCTCGGTGGGCGCCGGATTCATCTACCCGATCTGCGGTGACATGCGCACCATGCCAGGTCTCAGCGCCCACCCCGCCGCGACCCGCATCGACATCGACTCCCGCGGTGAGATCGTCGGCCTGTCATGATCTCTGCCCGCGGTGCGCCGCTGCTCGACTGCCCGGTCACCGAGCTGCTGGACCGCCTCGCCGCCAAGCAGCCCACGCCCGGCGGCGGTGGTGCAGCCGCACTGACCGCCGCGATGGCCGCTGGGCTGCTCGGAATGGCCGCCCGGTTCTCCACCGCGCAGCTGATCGACGCAGCCAGCCGGGCCGCGCACGCCGACCGGGTGCGGACCCAGGTCGCGGCGCTGGCCGAGCAGGACGCCGAGGCTTACCAGGCCGTGCTGGCCGCCTTCGCGCTACCCCGAGAACCCGATCCGCAGGTGCGCCGCCGGCAGATCCGGCGCACGCTCGAGCGGGCCGCTCGGGTGCCGACCGAGATCGCCGAAGCAGCCAGTGGGGTGGCGGTGGAGGCCGTCGAGCTCGCCAAGCGGGGCAACCCCAACCTGCGCGGCGACGCCTTCACCTCAGCCATTCTGGCCGCCGCCGCGGCCCGCTCGGCTGCCGAACTCGTCCGGCTCAACGTCGAGCTCGGCAACCTCGGCGCTGAGCTGGCCAACCGCGCCACGCACGCCGCCGAGACTGCCGCCAAAGCGGTGGCCGTGCTCAATGCATGAATTGCCATCCAGTCAAGGGTCAACCGGCCGGCATGTGACACTCCGGCGTCTGGTCGATGGCGGCGCGCAGTTGCGGGTCGTTCGTGAGTGTGCCCAATAAGCCGACAACGTTGCCGATCGCGCCGAGGGCCTGCTCGATCGCTCCCATGTCATTGGCGTTGGATGCCTTGAGCTGTGTTGCCATCTCATTGAGGTTGCCGTGCAGTTGGGTGAGTTGGGTACGCATCTGGTCGAGTATTCGCCGGCCGTTGTCCACTGGTGGAGCACCGACTGATGGCAAAAGATCTATCGCCTGCTGCGTGGCGTTCGCTGCATTGTTCAGATAGGTGCTGAAGTCCTGTCGCATTTCGGCCGGATTGGTGAAGTCGGGCTGAGGTGGCGTACCCAGCGGCAGGAAGGCAAGTCCTAATGCCTGGCACATCGATTTGGCCCAGCCGCGAATCGTCGGCTGCGATTGGGCTGGTGCCGTCGAGCTCATCACCGGCGGCGATGGCGCCGTAGACGCCGTGCCCGGCGCATTACTGGTGTTATGGGAGCAAGCTGCCACCGTGAGGCCCGGGGCCGCGACGAGCACGGCGAGCAGGCGGCGCAGCGTCGGCCTCCATGGAGGGTTCATGGTCTGCTCACGGCTCCCGGGCTTGTCGGATCATTTTTGGTCCCGGACCAGTGTGATGTGGACATCCACTTCGGAGCCAAGCCTGGCCTTCATGCACCCGGGTCTGCGTTGTGGTCCGAGCAGGGAGCGTCACCTTGGAAACAGTGACCGCAGTTCAGCTGTGCGGCTGGGACGGCGTTGTGGTGCTGGTCGTGCCGCTCACTCCAGGCACGTTCTGGCACTCCGGCGCCTGATCGATGGCCGCGCGCAGTTGTGGGTTGGCAGTGAGGGTACCGACCAGGGTGATGGCATTACCCGCTGCATTGAAAGCCGGTCCGATCGCCGCAGATTCGTTCGGGTTTGCTGCCTTGAGCTGCGTCAACGCGTCATTGAGGTTGTTGCGTAGCTGGGTGAGCTGGCTGCGTGCTTGATCGAGGATCTGCTGCCCGTTTTGTACTGGTGGGGGCCCGACGGACCCGAGCCGATCGAACGCCTGCTGCGCGGCGTTCGATGCGCGACTCAGATAGTCGACGTAGGCCTGGCGCGTTGCGGCGGGGTTGGCGGTGTCAGGTTGGGGTGGTGCGCCCAGCTGGTTAAAGGCGGGACCCAGTGCCTGGCACATCGATGTGGCCCAGGCGACCGCTGCCGGCTGCGCTTGGGCTGGCGCCGTCGTGCTCACCACAGGACCAGACGGCGCGGTGGACGATGTGCCAGGCGCATTGCTGGCGTTGGAGCCGCAACCTGCCAGCGTGAGCCCCGCAGCGACGACGGCTACGGCGAGCGGGCGGCGCAGCGCTGCGCGGCGTGAACAGGTCATGGTTGGCATCCCCCGTGCTCGGCGTACTGGATCGGACCGCTCTGCGACGCGGGCCAGTCCGATCTGGACACGACGGCGTTCCCCGTACCGGCAGGATTAATCGCGCGGCTGGTGCTCCGGTGGAAGAGGTATCCGCAGGCGCACGACGGTGCCGCGGCCAAGGGTGCTGTCGGCGGTGAGCTGCCCGCCCAGGAGCTCGGCGCGCTGCTGCATGCCGGGCAGGCCGTATCCCACCGGGCCGGCGCGCTCGGGGGTGGTGGCCGGATCGAAACCGATACCGTCGTCGGAGATGTCCAGCAGCACCGCGCCGGCGGCTACTGACAGCCGCAGCTGGACGTGTGCGGCGCTGGCGTGCTTCATCACATTCTGTAGCGCCTCTTGAGCGATCCGGTAGACCGCGGTCTCGACGTGCTCGGGGAGCACGGTGCTCACGGTGTCCACCTGGACGTTGGGCAGCGGGGTCGACCGCGCGAGGCTTTCCAGGCTCGCAGCTAGCCCGAGATCGTCCAGCACGGGCGGCCGCAGCCCGGCAATCGCGTTGCGCGTCTCGTCCAGTGCTCCGGCGGCGAGCTCCTGGGCGCAGGCGATCTGCTGGGCGGCGCCGGCCGGGTCAGAGCCGACTGCGTCCGCCGCCGCGGAGAGATGGAACGACAGGCTGACGATTCGCTGGCTGATCCCGTCGTGGATCTCACCGGCGAGCCGACGCCGCTCGGTTTCCTGGAGCAGCACGATCTGCTCAGCGAAGCGCTCCATCGCCTCCTCCCGCTCGGCGAGGCGGCTGTGCAGGCTTGCGTTCTCGATGGCCCCGGCCATCAGCCCGGCCACTGACTCCAGCAGCTCGATGTCGGCCTCGGTGAACTCCCGGAGGTCCCGGGTGTGCACGTTGAGCACCCCGACGAGATCGCCAGGTCTGGTGATCATGGGGACCGAGGCCATCGAGGTGAACTCCTCCCCGCGCAGTTCCGGGATGTAGCGGTAGCGCGGATCCTCCCGCTTGTTGTCGGCGATCACGACGGGCTGGCAGTGCGCGGCAACCCACCCGGAAATCCCCTCGCCGATGGGTAGTTCGATGCGCCGGGCGAGCCGGTCGAACGGCGGTGTGGCGCCGCGTAGCTGTAACCGGTCGCCCGCCTGATCCAGCAGGTGCACAAAGCAGACGTCGGTGGACGTGGTCTCGGTGATCAGATCAGCCACTCCCTGGGCGATCCCGTCGAGGTCCAACCCTGCCGACAGGATCTCGATCACCCGGTGCAACAGCTGGGCGTCGGAGTCGGCGCCGGCCATGCCCAGCCGCGAGCCGATCACTGGAATACTCCCTCCCGCAGTGCGGCGGCGACCGCGCCGGAGCGGTCCGCAACATCGAGCTTGCGGTAGATCCCGCGCGCGTGCGTTTTGACGGTCTCCTCACTGACAGTGAGCCGGCCGGCGATGGCCCGGTTGGACAGCCCGGCCACCATGAGAGCGAGCACCTCACTCTCCCGCTGGGTCAGCCCGAGGCGGGCTCCCGGCCAGAACTCGCCACCGCGCAGATGGGCCACCGACATCGCGACCTTGGCGGCCAGGCTGGGATCGATCAGGACCTCACCCTGGTGGATCCGCTGCAGGTGGTCCACCAGCTCCGCGCCGCGGACCCGCTTGAGCAGGAAGCCGGCGGCGCCCAGGCGCAGCGCCTGGTAAAGGTACTGCTCGTCGTCGTAGACGGTCAGGAACACCACCTTGCAGTCCGGCCGCCGCTTGCGGATCTCCGCACACAGGTCCAACCCGCTGGAGCCACGGAGCCGGACGTCGAGCAGCGTGATGTCCGGCTCCTGCCCAGTGATCACCTTGATCGCGAGCTCGGGTTCGGTGGCCTCTCCGACGATCTCTACCTGGCCGGAATAGGCGGCCAGCATCGCCCGTAGCCCGTCCAGCACCATCTGGTGGTCATCGACCACGACCACCCGCAGCGGCCGCTCGGTTGGCCTGCTCATGCCCGCAGCCTACGCACAGCTGACCAATGCCTGGGCCGACAGCGGGGCACTGTCACATCGGACGCATGTAAATGCTGAACTTCAGATCCAGGTGCCTGAAGTCGTGCTGGTGGATGAAGCCGGCGTGCTCGTAAAGCACCCGGGCGGCGACCATCATCTCCGCGGTGTGCAGCCCCACCGCGGGGGCGTGATCGGCCTCCGCAAGGGCAAGGCAATCCGCGGTGAGAGCGCGCGCCACCCCCCGGCCCCGTAGCGCCGGGTCCACCCCCAGCACCCGGATCACCGCCCACTCCGGCGGCACTAGCCGGTAATCCTTGGGACCCGGTGGCAGGTAGGTGACCGTACCCGCGAGCTGACCACCGAGCTGCGCGACTCGCAGCCGGCCTGGTGCGCCGGACTCGATGACCTTGGCGATGTTGCTCGTCATCACGGCCCAATTGGCCGGAGCCAGCCAGGGTTCGAACTCCGCGTAGGCTGCGGTGACGATCCGGCGCACCGCCGGCAGGTCGTCCGCAACGGCTGGGCGCACCTCAACCAGCTGTGGTGTCGTTTCGTCGGTGATGCCGCGGGTACCTCCAGTAGCCTGAGGGAGAAACTCCTCACTGGTAGACTGGGTCAATTTTTCTCCCACGATTGGTCAATGGTGCCCGCAAAGCCTCAACGGAAACCTACCGAAGAAGCGGTGGAATCCGCCGACGTCGTCGTTGTCGTCGGAGACGATGACGCGAGCGGCGTCGTTGTCGTCGGAGCCGATACCGAGACCGGTCGCGAACGGGTGATGCGGGCGGCATATGACCTGTTCAGCCGGCACGGTACGCGTACCGTCGGAGTGGACGCAGTGATCGGCCAGGCCGGCGTTGCGAAGATGACGCTGTACCGGAATTTCGCTTCCAAAGACGACCTCATCCTGGCCTTTCTCGAGCGCCGTGAGGCTCACTGGACGCACGGTTGGGTGCGGGCCGAATCGCACCGCCGGGGTGAGACCCCAGTGCAGCGCCTGCTGGCCATCTTCGAGTTGTTCGGTGAGTGGTTCGCTCGGCCTGATTTCGAAGGTTGTTCCTTTGTGACCACGCTGCTGGAAGTGACCAACCGGGACAGCCCGGTCCGGCAGGCGAGTGTCAAGCACCTGGCGAACATCCGCAGCTTTCTGGGCGACCTCGCGACCGAAGCCGGGGTATCGGACCCCGATTCATTCGCCCGTAAATGGCACATCCTGATGAAGGGATCCATCATCTCCGCCGCCGAGGGTGACACCCAGGCCGCAGCACGCGCCCGCGAGCTAGGACTGCTGCTGCTCAAAGAGCACGGAATCGCCCCCGAATAGCGCGGCGCTACATCCCGGCGCGTTGCGCGTGATCCCTTCGGCTGACCGACTCTTATGGATCCTCAGGCACCTTTCGCGCCGGCCGGCTGCCTGCGGGGGTGGCCGGCTCGGCTGCAGTCGCAGGCACGCTGGTCGCTGGTTTCGGGTGGCGGTCCCGGGGCAGAATCGGATCGGGAGGCGAGGCCAGTGGACGCACGGGAGCCCCGAGCCGTGCTCGACGAGATTCGTGCCGGTCAGGTGCTGGTCTGTGACGGTGCGATGGGCACGATGCTGCACGCGGCCGGGGTCTCGCTGGACCGGGCCCTGCCCGAACTCAACCTGTCGCGCCCGGCCCTGGTCCGAGATCTGCATGCGGCGTATGTCAATGCCGGTGCCCGGATTCTGCAGACCAACACCTTCGGTGCGAACCGGTTACGG